>JAFVRL010000016.1 GCA_017504325.1 Lentisphaeria bacterium
GGTTTTTCATCATTATGGAAGATATTGCCGGGTTGAGCATAACGGGGCTGCATTTCCGCTTTTGCTCTTTCAAGGGCAATATCCATTACATAGATCCCGCTTGTTTTTGCCGGATCCGGGTAGGCTCTCTTATCCCCCATGGGGTGACGGATATTGATACATCTTCCCATGATCTCAAAGTCCAGATAGCGGGCATTGCTCATGGGGAAGGTGGAGTTGTTGTCTGTATAAACAAGGTCGGCAATATCTCCGGAATTCAAAGGAACTGTAACCTCGTAAAGAGGCATATTTTTTCCATTGATGACGGTTTTGCCCATCTTCTTTGCAAGACCTTTTTTCACTGCTTCCGGAAATTCGACAAGGGTATCGGACATGGCTTCAAAGGCACGGCCTTTGTAACCGGTATGATCCACATACCTTGTCAGACGCAAGGTCATAGCCGGATCTTTCTTTTTATCCGGATCGACGGCACAAATCACCTTTGCCGCCGGGTACTGTTCTGCGGGAACGGTCCATACAAAAGAAGAGGTCATCTTTCCAAAGGAACGCAAACCGTCAGCCGGGACTTTCGCAGAAGACTTCTGTTTCTTTGCGGTTATTCCCAAATCAAGGATATTTTTATATTCTGCACTCTTTGCCTTGCTGATCTTTGACGCATAGGAAAGATCAAGTTTTCTGTAAGAAGGTGCTGCTTTATCGCAGAAAACAGCTTTCACACCATCCGGAATCCCGGAAACAGCAGTAAGGGGGCTGGAACGCTTGATGATCCCTGCAAAAGAACCATTGAGATATACTTCCGGACCTTTTGCTGTATCCATAATGGTCATACGGCAGTTTTTATCCATATTTGCGGAGCATTCCTTCCAGATCTTTTCCAGATCTTCCACCTTCTTTTTCCGGGGAGGGACAGAAGGAACATTGACCATCTTGAAGTTAAAAGGGAAGGGGCTTACGGAAAGAAAAGCATTTTTCAATTCCAGATGCTGGTATTTCATGCTCTGGGGTCTTATTGCCACACTTCTTTTGGAGCCGTCGGCAAAGTACAGTTGAAGAGTTACCCCTTCTTTCTTTACAGGAAGATCAAGGATCACACTTTTTGTTTTTGCCGGGATAGCTGTTTTGTTTACTGGCGGAACTTTTTTGCCCCCTTTGGATTCAAATTTTACATTACGGAAGGCAAGGAAGGGAACTTTGGAAGGACCTGCACCAAAAATAACAATCTTGGCAAAAGCTGTCCCTGGCCGCCAGATCTTCTTGTGATCACCGGGGGCAGTCCCTTTGATGTCAACAGAGAATTTTTTCCACTCCTGCGGAACTTTTTCCCCGCAGGGACCGGAATACTGATACCAGCCGCCCCGGTGCGCTCTTACCGGAGTCCCGGCTTTGGCGGAAAATGCAATGGCGTTTTTGACGGTAATGGCATAAGAACCATCCGCAAGACGCTTTACATCCTGAATGGAAGCTCTTGCGTTGACACTTCTGTTGGGAAGGTCGGAAAAATCTTTTTTCGCATTAAAGGCGATAAACATCCCTTTTTTGAATTTGGAACCGTCTTTGATTTTCACCGTTTTATCTTTTGCATCAACATCAGCAGCAAGGATGGTTTCCGAAGCTTTTACGGTATTTACTTCGCACGCTTCAATGTGTTTCATATCCTTGTCAAAGTTGAGGAATGCCACATAGTAACGGTCTTTGGGACTTGTGCCGGGCATGGCTTTAAATTCCCCGGAAAGGGTGCTTACGGCTGTGGGATCCACCGCAAAAGGTTCTGCATGGGAGAAGAGTACCCCCATTCCTTTAATGGCGATGGACTTGTCTTCATTGACACTGACTCTGTTGGAAGGAGTCCAGTCTTCCGCAGAGTTGAAAAGATGTGTTTCATCTCCCGTAAGGGCAAGACTGCATAAAAATACAGATGCCGCAAGAAGTTTCGCCGGAGAAAAGAGGGAACTTTTCTGTTTCATTTTCTATCCTTTTTGTTATATTGAAGGAACAAAAAAACGGCAGAAATTTTTGTTCTGCCGTATAAAAACTTTATTTGTCAGGAGTTGTGATCGTAAGGTTACGGAAGAACATACCCTCTTTTCCGTTGTTTTTACCATTGTTGAAAATGATAAACTTGACCCCGGCTGTTCCCACTGTCCATTTTGTACCGGGGTTGCCCACCTGGGTGCCTGCGATTTTGATGGTATAGGATTTCCACTGTCCGGCAGCGGGAGGAGTGTGTCCGCAGATAATATACTGGTACCAGCCGCCGAAATGCGCGCGTACAGGAGTATCAGCGGGATATTCCACATTGCAGGGTCTTGAGAGGGTCACTTCCCAGCAATCATCTTTTTTCACAATATCTTTGATCTTGCAGATTTCTGCTGCTGTAAAATTGGGCAGATCGGAAAGATCCTTTTTGGTATTATAGGCAATACAGGCATTCTTTCTGAATTTGGAGGCATCTTTGACTTTCAGAACCGTATCGGTCTTTTTACAGGGGGCGGCAAGAACCGTATCGGAATCCTTTACCGGATTGACATAGCTTATCTGAATGCGTTTGCCGTTTTTGTCAAAATTCACGATCCCCACATAATAGAGAACCCCTTTTGCAATATCCGCCGGAGCTTTAAGATCCAGTGTGACAACGGTTTCTTTTGTCAGATCGTTTACCGGGATGATGTCACTGGAAAATGCGTGTTTGCCGGATTGGATGCAATAAGAACCATCCTGCTGTCTGACAGCTGTTTTGTCAAATTTTTCCACAATCGTTTTTTCTGCAAAAAGCGGAATGGCGAGTACAGAAAGTGCGGCAATAAAAATTTTTCTTTTCATTTTCATTTCTCCTTATCTTTTGTTTAAGTATGTTTTGATTTATGAGGAATGCTGCATGACCATGTGAAAAAGGGAATATCCCCAGAAAACAAGGGAAAATGCCCCCAGAAGCCAACTTGCCCATACCGGTTTATTTTCTTTCCATTCCTTCATCTGCGGAATGGCAAAAATAATCATCACAACAGCAGAAATAC
>JAFVRL010000198.1 GCA_017504325.1 Lentisphaeria bacterium
CAACAGAAAAAAAAGCCAAAAAGATCTTTCCGGATGAGCCGGGAGGATGGAGACACAAAAAAAACTGCCGTGTCTTCAAGGGGAAAACGGCAGTTGTCGAAAGTTGGATCACATTCCTGACATTTTACGGAATTTTTTTCAGCAATGCAGCATAGGCACCATCATGGTATCTTGCAGGAAAAAGCAGCTTTTCGGAAACAAGAGAAAAATCCTTATGCTCTGCAAGGAAAGTTTTGACCTGCTCCATATCCTCTTCTTTTTCAATGCTGCATGTGGAATAAAGAAGGAAACCGTCTTTTTTCACAAGAGGAGCAAGGGAGGAAAGGATCTCTTTCTGCAGCGAGACAAGTTCCTGTACTCTTTTCATGCTGAACTTCCAGGGGGCATCGGGCCGGCGGCGGATGACACCCGTATTGGAACAGGGATCATCCGCAAGGATCAGGTCAAAACTTTCCGCAGGAAAATAGTTTTCCTGTGCGGAAAGGTGTTTCACGCTGCTGCGGATACCGGCTCTTTTGAAGTTTACATTCATTAAAGTACACCGCTGTTTTGACCGGTCAGAAGCAATGATCTTTGCGCCTTTGTCAGCGGTAAGATCCGCCAGCATAAGGGTCTTTCCGCCCGGGGCGGCACAGCAATCCAGAACTTTGCCGCAGATCATGCCCTCTTTGAAGGCATTTTTTGCAAGCGAAATGCTTAAGGATGTGGCAGGATCCTGAACATAGACTTTGCCGGATTCCTGCATGCGGTCAGCAAAAAACTCTTTCACAGAGGAAAATTCAAAGAAGGGAAAAGGCAGATCCGTTTCCAGAAAAGAGGGGACTGCTTCCGCCCCGTATTTTTCCAGTTCCTCTTTTGGCAGTTCCTCCCGCATCCGGAATGTAAGCGGGGGATTGCTTGCAAAATGGGAAATGATCTCTTTTGTCTTTTCCGCACCGTGATCCGCCAGATATTTTTTATACAGAATACCGGGAAAAGAACTTTCCTCTCCTTTATCTTTGTCCGGGGCCCTCAAAACAGCCCGCAGGAGAGCATTGATAAAGGAACTTCTGCCTCTGCCGTATTTGTTTTTTGTGTAATCCACAGCCACATTCACGGCAGATTCAGCGGCGATCCCGGTCTGGTACAATGCCTGGGTGATGGCACATTGCAGAATGATGCGCACCTCTTTATGCACATCCCCTTTTTTCGCAAATTTGCGGATGAGATTATCCACAAATCCCTTATGCCGGAAATATTCAAAAAGCAGGGAGGAAACGGCAGGTTTGATGGCCCTGCCGTTATATCCTTCCTTTTTGTCCAGTTCATCCAGAGCATCCAGACAATCATCCAGAGTGGCACCGTCCTCCCAGATGGTGAGAGCATCGCATGCCGCCTCCAGGATCTTTTCCGAGATCATGTTCCTTTTTGCCATTTCTAACTCTGCCTTTCTTATCAGAGAGTGAGAAGGACAAGTTTATCCGGCAGGAAGTAGGAAAGATTCAGACGCACATCATTTTCAAATTTCCCGGCAGGGTAAGAGGTCCATCTTTCCCCTTTTTCCAGATATTCGATCCTTTCCAGACCGAAAAGGATCTGTTTTTTGCCCTGGAAGAGGGAGAGAGGAACAGTAAATGTACTTTTCCATGCACCTGCGAGTTCCTCTTTTGAGAAAATGCATACACCTGTGGTATCCGCTATTTCATTGGTCTTTCTGGCAAGTCCGTTTCCTACAAGATAGGGGAAGGTGAGGCCTTCCACATCCATGGCATAGATCTTGGTGAATTCATCTTCAATATCGTCGTTATCCTGACAGATGACTTCGATATGTAAATTGGCATCATCCTTTTCTGCTTTCCATTTGAGCTTGCGTTTTCATACCATTGGGAAAGAACACATTTTTCCGTATCGGGATTTTCTGCAAAGTCACGGAAGGAGATACCGGAGGCAAGAGCTTTTCTGCATTCTCTGAAGTCGTCAAGGACGATGTTTTTGAGGATATTCTTTCTCCACTGCAATTTTTCTTCATAGAATTTATATACTTCCGCTTCGGAATGGTAGCCCAGACGGGAATCGTTTTTGCAGAGGACGGTCATCTTATCCGTATTTTCCATTTCTTCATAAACGATCTTTTCCATGGCGTCAAGGATCTCTTCATAATTTTCCGCCCCTTCAAAAAGCTGCTGGCGGTACATATAGAATTTGAAGATATTTGCAGCAGTGGCAAACTGTATATCCATGGCATTGGCTACGGAAAGCTCTTCTTTGCATGTGGAGTCATTCTGGAACTCTTTGCCGATCGCCTGCAATTTCTTATTGCCTTCCGCCCACAGTTTGCTCATCTTCTGCAAAAGGAGACTTGCTTCACCGGCGGTATGGGTCTTCATACATTCGCCCAGAGTATCGCCGGTAGGCATGGCGTCAGGCTTCCAGGATCTTGTCAGCTGTTTTCTTGCCCGTTTCAGGTGCAGGGGCCAGACGATACCGTCATGGACAGGTCCATAATACTGGAACTGGTTGTCCATGGGATAATTGCTGTATGCTTCTTCAAAAAGTTTCCAGACCTCTGCAATTTCCTTTTCTTTACCGGGCCATTCGGGAGCGGCAAGACGGGTGAGGAAATCCATTTCTGTTCCTTTGAAATCTTCTGTGGCAAGCATACCGGAGGCACGGTTCATCAGACCGGGATAGTTTCCGAAATACCAGCACATGATCACATGTTCCACACCCAGCGCCTTCATGGCTTTATATTTTTCATAGAGGAGTCCGGGGGCGGGAACATAGGGGATGGTTGCATCTTCATGGGAACAAGCCACCTGAAGTTTTGCCGCAAAACCGCATTTGTTTCTGGCGGATTCCGCCATTCTGGCGAAACGGTCGGAGGGACCGGCACAGGAGAGCCAGTAGTCGCCGCCGGTATGCAGTTTGCCCAGCTGCATCTTGGAACAGCCGGATTCAAAGTTGTAGGCAAGACTGATATCTCTGGTAAGTTTGTTGGGCAGTTTGAAGATCCAGGGAGCGTGCTGTACGGGGGCGGGCTGATAGAGCCAGGAAATAAGTTCCGCATCGGGATTGGCATCCCGCATCCCTTTGCACATGGGGCCGAGAGTATTGCTGATGATGTCATCCACATCCCAGTCACACTCTTTTTTACAGGGGACTTTTCCGGAGAGGGAGGAGGTGGGAAGGGTACTCAGGCAGCTTGTGGTGCGTTCTCCGTGGGAGATACTCAGGATACCGCCAAGACCGGGTACTTCACTGAAAAGGTAGTTGGTACATTCATAAAGATACTGTCTTGCCGCTTCGGATTTGGGACAGAAACTGCTTTCTTCCCCGTAACCGCTCTGCAAGGCGTATGTGGTGCCGGGACCGCCCATTTCCGGATGTCCTTCAGGAATGGGATTGCCTTTACTCTTCCAGCTGGCAGGTTCGATACAGAATGCCCAGGTCTTGATCCCGTAACGGAGGCATTTTGCCACGGTCTGCCGCAGTTTGGCAAGACGGCGGGCGGCATCCGGATTCTGGGGGCGGAAGGAGGTTTTGCAGATGTCTTTAAAAGTAATGGTCAGCCACAATCCGTTGACGCCTTCCCGGGCAAGACGGCTCAAATATTCTTCCGGATAGTAATCAATATCGTTCATCAATTCGTCGATATTGAAGGGCGGGCGTTTGATGGGGCCGAAGAAACAGCGGGAAATACGGTTTTTCAGCCAGTATTTTTTTGTTTCCGCGCCGATGGCAAGGTAAGGGGTGCAAAGTTCTGCGATACGGTCCATGAAACGGTAAATACTTCTGCGGATCCCTTCTCTTTCATTGGATTCCAGGGTGATTCCGTCTTCTTTCACAGTGATACGGAAATCTTCTCCTTTGAGTTCAGTGTCATCGGATTTTCTGATGACAACGCTCAACCCTTTGCCGGAGGGGATATTGGCTTCCTGGAAAAATCTTTCCAGATCGGAAAGGGCGGTTTCCAATCTTTTTTCTTCATCAGGGAATGTAAAAGAAACATTCAAACCGTTCAGGAGAGATACTGTGCCGGGGGTTTGCGCCGCATTATCATCTCTGTGGGGGGTAAATACCACATGCTTTTTCAATTCTTTGATGAAAGCAAGTTCTCCTTGCGGGAAGGGGGGAGGCAGATTTTCTGCCGCATAGATCCTGTTCATAAGTGTTTTTCCTTAATTTATGTTGATTCGGATAATTTAAAAACACGCAGAAAATATAGAGCAAAAATACAGAAAATCAAGATGGAAACAATAAAAAACTTTCGAATTTACCTCCGGAGAGGATTTTTTTTGTTTGTATGCGCCGCTTTTCCGGCAAAGAAAACCTGTTGCATATATTAATAATGTAAATGGGCGATGGGGGGCTTTGTTCAGTTCTTCAGTCTCCGGAGTGTATGTTTTTCCGGATATTCTTATGAAGTGTTTTGCAGTAAAAACTGCTGTTTTTGCCGGATTTTTTGAAAAATAGTCACTTTTTTTGTGAAAAAAATAGAAAAAATATCAGGAAATAAAAAAATAGTATAGAAATTTTTTGATAGTGTGTTATATTATGGCGATAGGGGTAGTGTGAAGAATTTTTTGCCCCGTGATCAATACAGTATAAAAGCGGAAAAGTCAGAAAATAAATTTTTATCTATAATTAAGGAGACAGATCATGAAACAAAAAGTGACTGTAAATGGCGGCGTACAGAATGTAACGCAGATCGTGTATTTGGATTTTGACGGTGAACTGACCTCTTACAATGGGGAAGTATTGTCCATTGATGAAGTCAGCGTGGAAGATTCCGGCTTGTCAGAAGAATGAATCAATTCCATTACCGCTGCACTCAATGCAAAATATGCTTCTGCCGGAGTGCTTTTTGTGACTGAGCGTCCTGAAAACGGGGAATATTCCACCGTTTATGTGGGAAAAACCTCTTCTTTTGCTCCTTATGGAGACTTTTCCGGAGTTGCTGAAACTGTGGATTCCGGTAATGAAAATAAATCTGACAATGCTTTCGTGATCCTTGACTCCGCTTCTTCTGACGAACAGATCCTTTCTGTCATTTCCCATGAAACAGAACATCTTTTGGGGCTTCTTGCACATGATGGAGAAGGACTTTCCGCTTATGCCGCAGAAAATTGGATTAACGGTGGCAACAGTATCGAAAGCAAGAATGTTGCTGCCGGTGATATTTTGTACGTTCTTGGTGAACTCGGTTCTACGGATGTCCGCGGTACTCTTCACGTGCGTAATCTTGTTTCCAGTGCTACGGTAATGAATGGCGGTTCAGCTTTGGTTTCCGCCGGGGGGACTGTGAACAGTGCTGCTGTCTCCGCCGGAGGAAAACTGGATGTGAGAGGGACTGTGGATGAAGTCACTCTTGCAGAAGGAAATGCAAGTGCTGTTGACGGCGGTACTGTGGGAAAAGGTACTGTGAACGGCGGAAAAATGGATGTTGCCACAAATGGTACAATCAACAGTGTTACCATTAGTTCCGGCGGCTCCGTTATTGTTTCCGGCGGATCTGCCAAAGATACAACAGTGGAAGCCTGGGGTGAAATGACCCTTTCTGCCGGAAAAGCGGAAAATACTACTGTAAATAACCTCGGTCATTTCCAGATCCTCGGCGGTAGTGCTGTAAATACAGATATTACGGAAGGCGGTAGTGCCACAGTGAGTTCCGGCGGGAAGGCTGATTTCGTAACGGTTTCTTCCGGCGGCGGATTCAATGTTGTAAGCGCCGAGGCGAGCGTGGTGCTCGAGATTAATATGAACCACCCGATTGCCGAGAGGCTCGTCACCCTCTACGACGTTGACCGCGAC
>JAFVRL010000199.1 GCA_017504325.1 Lentisphaeria bacterium
AGTCTATTGTAAAAATGATATGAAACTTATCTGTGATGAAGTGGCTTCCAACTGGTATTCCACACCCACTCCGCTGGGGGCGGAACTGGAATTCAGTTATCTGGGAGTGAGAGCGGTGAACAGCGAGCCGGGGGAAGATCCTTACTTTGACAGTTTCTACTATTTCAATGACTTTGATCTGCAGAGACGCACATGGCGTATGGGGGGACATGTGGATGCTCACAGAGATATTTATGCGGGAAGTGACCGTTCCAGAGGTTTCTTTGAGTATGCTTTCGGCAGATTCAACATCGTGGGCGACCTTTCCAGACCTTTGTTTGACTGCCCCTGGGGAATGTCCAAACTTATCAACGAAGCGGTGAAATTTCTGGATATACCGCCCCACAGTCTGCATATTTCCATGGAGTTGTCCGGAAAGCAGTCCCAAATCACAGCAGAACCTCATAATATGGACTTTCTTGCCTGTCTGCTGATGCTGGGCGGAGATGTCCGTAAGGATGAGGACGGCATATTGCGGGAAATGCGTATATTCAATAAAGAACTGGATACCAATATGCGGGATTCTCTGAACTTCTCTTCCCGGAAATATCATTACAGCAGGGAGGATCAGACACAGGAGGATGCCGCAGAGGTCATGGAATATAAATTCCTGCGTCTGCATAAGCAGGAAAGTGATTATACCGGGATCATCATGGCTTTGAAAGGGTACCAGTTTGCCACTCATGCCCGTCCCCTTTCCATTCCCGCACAGAACGGGGAAGAGCTGCCTGAACAGCTTTTTATGCGGAAATGGGCATCCTGTCCCCGGCCGGTTCCGGAAAAAGTCATCCGTGAATTTCTGGCGACGGTGGAAAAAGGACTTTGTGAAGAGTCCCAGGTGCAGAAACTGGATAAACGCCGTCAGAGTTTTCTGGAAGAGATCGGCAGAAAACTTTTCAGGATGAATGCCTTTGTAGCAGAAAATTGCGTACCGCTGTAAGTGTACCGGTATGGTCGTAACAATAAAAAAACTTCCGCCGTTTCCGACGGAAGTTTTTTTATTGTCTTATCTGTTATTTACCGGATAATTATTTTTTTGCAGTTTTTTTAGCCGGGGCTTTTTTAGCAGGAGCTTTTGCACATGCCTTTTTGGCCGGAACTGCTTTTACACCTTTTTCCTTCTTGTCGATTTTTGCAACGACTTCAGGGTCGGGAGTTTTGAATTTGGGATTCAGATCTTTTACGATCTGGGTGACTCTCACCACTTCCACAGCTTCTTCAATGGTCACAGGGAATTTTTCGCCCTTGCGGATGGTGTTGAAGAGGTATTTATAGATAGACCAGATATCCACTTCCCAGTTGGGATTGACATCGAAAGATCTGTCTTCAAATTTCAATGTTTCAGGTTCACCGAATGCTCCGGTGATGGGAGGGGAGATACGGCTGGAAAGTTCATGTTTGTAGTTCTGCTTTGCGGCGAGGAGCTTCAGCTGGATCTTGCCGCCTTCTGTTTCCAGAACGAGGTTTCCTTTTGTGCCATAAACGGAGTAAACCGGTTCACGGAAAAGAACACCTGCGGAAATTTCCATATCATAAACTCTTCCGCTTTCCCCTTTGAGGATGATCTTCACATGGTCTTCCGCGTCACCGAGAGCATTGACTTTCTTCAGGTCGCCCCAGACTTCTTTTACTTTGCAGTCCAGGAACTGTACGCCCTGGTCGATGATGTGGGGACCCCAGTTGTTGAGCTGACCGCCGCCGCAGTCAATAATGGTCTGCCAGTCTTCCCGTCTCTGGAAGGAGTGGATGCGGCGTTTGATAAGATAGACATCGCCGAGGATGCCGCTGTCGATGATCTCTTTCACATGATTGAATGCACTTTCAAATCTGCGGTTGTGACGGCAGAAAAGTTTTCCGGGATATTTTTTGGAAGCGGCAAGAAGCTGTTTGGCTTCATCATAGGTGAGGGCAATGGGTTTTTCCACAAACACATATTTGCCGGCTTTCAATGCTTTGATGGCATAGGGGGTGTGTTCCGGGGAACGGTTGGCAACGACCACAAGTTCCACATTTTTATCCGCAAGGAGTTTATCAAAATCCTGATAAGTTTTGCACCCTTTGAATCTTTTTTCCATTTCTGCAAGGCGGCTGGCGTCCGGGTCCATTGCTGCGACGATTTCGTAGAGATCCTGATATTTTTCAATTTCTCTGGAGTGCATACCCCAACCGGCACGACCGATACCAACCAGTCCGACTTTGATTTTTTTTTCTGCCATGGCAAAAAACTCCTGTTTTTATTTAAAGGTTTTGACAATTTACATTTGTTTCAAGGAAAAGTCAAGGTGTTTTTCTTCAGGAAGGTATAAAAAAAACATTTTTTTACCATTATCTTACAAATTATACAGAAAAATGAAATAGATTGGAAGGATGGAAACGCAGCAAAATATGCTTTCCAATATGGCTGAATCCATAATGTTCCTGCTGGAAAAAGGAGTTTTGGTGTAAAAAAAACATCTTTTTCATTTGTAAAACGGGGAATAGAAATGTATATTCCAGTATTAAAAAAGTTCCGGCAATAACAGAAAATCCTTCTGAAAAAATATTGTAAAAATGTGCTGACCGGAATTTTTGTATAAATCACATACTGAAAAGGTAGAAAAATGAAACGTGACATCACAATCAAAGCGGGAAATTTGGAAATTTGTTTTAATGAGCAGTACGGCGGTTTTCCTGCCACTGTTGCCGTGACGGAATCCGGCAGCAAAAAACGTATGATTTTCCCTTCCGGAAAGCAATATTTTGAGATCGCTTTTTCCAACGGACTGGTTCTCCGTCCGACATTTCGGGATGATACAGAAATTCTGCAATATACGGAAAATACCGCACAATGTGTGGAATTTGTCAATCTTCCGGGAATGGATCAGGACGGGAATCTGCATGACTTTATCCGTATTTCCCTGAAACATGAATTTTTTGACGATGGAACAGCTTTTACCCGTGCTTTTTTTATTTTCAACAGTACTGTGAATTGCAGTGTCAGCAGGTGTGAACTTGTTTATGAACCGGACTTTTCCGGATTTGATGAACTGCGTTATCACTGTTTCAACCGCTTCAGTGCCTGTGATGCAACAGTGATCCAGAAATTACTGCATTCCCGTTTCCTGCCTGCAGGACTGGAACAGGAGTTTGATGATGTGTTCAGCAGTGCCGGATTTCATACCCGCCGGAAAAACGGTCCTTCCCTTTATTGTGAATTTTTTGTGGAAGGCGGCAATACTGTTTCCGGTAAAAAAGGGGAAAATAATTCCGGGATCCGGTGGAAAGATGCACAACATCCTGTTCTGTATTGGAACTTCGCCAATAAAAATACTGACAACTTTTACTGGCGTAATCAATGGGGGTGGATCGTCCGGCCCGCTGTAAATATCCGTCATACGCCGCCTTTGCCTATGTACCACTGGATGGATAATACAGACCGTTACCCCCATGAAGATGAACTGGATGCCATCTGCCGCTCCGGAGTGGGGGTACTGATCCTGCATGAGTGCTGGCGGTCAGATGCTCAGGATGGCGGGCTTCCTTTTGATATTGCCGCATTCCGCAAACTTATTGAAAATGCACATGCCAGAGATATCCGTGTTTGTGTTTATATGCGGGGGAATGAAAAATCCGTTCACGAAGATTACTGTTCCTGGTTTCACCGTTATCTCAAATACAACTATGACTGATTGTATATGGATTACGGCGGACCATACAGTGAATGTATTCCCCCGGATGAGTCCTTTCCCGGCGGACAGGTACCTTTCCGCAGTCATTATCTCAAATACCGCAAGCTGCGTGAAACCGTAGGCCCGGAAGGGCTGCTTTATTCCCATACAGGCCCTTTTTATTCGGCATTGGGAATGGCGCTGGTGGATGGATATACTTCCGGTGAAGGGGAACGGGGCATCCTGATCCGGGGCAGAGCGGAACATGAATATTACAGTATGTGCGGTTACGGCTCCGGCAGTATGTGGACCGCCGCATTTCCGGAATACAGTTCCCCGCGGATGACACCATTTCTTGCTTTTTCCGGACAGGCTCCTCACGCACCGCTGGGGTTTGCCAGTTTCAGTTCCTCCCTTACCCATCCGCGGGTTCCCGGAATCAATGATTCGGCTTTCCGTGATCTCTGGATACTGTGGCAGCATTTCCGCAACGAACGGGATGTTACCTTTTTCAATGATTTCAACTCCTGCGGGATCTTCCCGGAAGAGCCGCTTATCGGACATTATCTGATGCTTTCGCGTGACCGTTCCCGTGCCATTCTGATTGTTACAAACTTCGATGAGGAAAATATTCAGATTGCTTCAGCAGATGTACAGTGGAAAAATACAGGATTTATTCCCGGAGAAATGGCGGCTGTTGAGTTTGGTGATGATCACAAGAGTATTACTGCTCCCGGCAGGGAAAAGATTATGCTGAAACCCAACAGGGTCGCCGGTTTCATTTTTGCCGCACAGGGGCAGAAACTTATTTTTCCCCCGGAGCTGATTCCTGTTGATCCTGTGGATTATCCCAGCGGAAGGGCTTATCTGGAAATGGTTGCGGAGCAGCGGCGTTTCCGGGAAGAAC
>JAFVRL010000200.1 GCA_017504325.1 Lentisphaeria bacterium
ATGCTTCCATTCTGCTCATATTGTATCCGGGGGAATAGACCTTGTTGTCACCGGAATGAAGGAAACCTACGGGGGAAAATTCCTCGCAATGGAAGAGATTGGAGGCGTATTTCTGTTCAAAAGCGCGAATCCGGGTCTCATCCACCATATCGCCGCCCTCCGGTGTGTTCACATAGAATCCGCCGGAAAGCATGGCAACTGCCCAGGAGAAGAGGAGTTCATCATCATTGTAGGCGTAATTGAGGATGCCGTGGGGGATTTTTCTCTGTTTGGCGATCATGGCGCGGTGTTTCTGTTCTCCGGCGGATTTCAGGAAAGAATACCGGATGATACAGGAGATGGCACACTCCTGAAAATACCAGTGCATTTCCGGAAGATCATCTATGCCGCAGGACTGATGGTCATTGGAGAAGGCAAAGGAGAGATAGTTGGGGCGGAGCAATTTCAGCCCCAGACGATCGTAATGCTCTTTCACCATTACATGAAAATCATGGGTGGAATCCAGCCGGAAACGGAGAAAATCCACAAAGGAGGGATCCCGCATATTGCCGAACCATTCATCCCATTTTTCAGGAGAGGGGAGGGTGTGACCGTATTTTTCCTTAAAGCCTTTTCTGCAATATTCGCAGGTACAGAAACAGTAATATTGCACATCATCAGTCATGATGCCGTCCACCCCGGTAGCGTAAACGCTTTCCAGATAAGCAAGATACTCTTTTCTGTATTCCGGGTTATTATAGCATTTGCCGGTTCCCATGTAGATATTGACATGGGGCAGACCAGTCTTTTCATTGATCTGTACCCATTTGTTTGCTGCGGAATTTTTATCCCGGAGATAATCCTGAAGTCCCTCCCAGGATTTCAGGGAGGATTTACGGAAGGACAAAGTTTTTTTTAGTCTCTCCATCTGTTCCGGGGTATCGGCAAGGTGGGAGAGTTCGGAAGAGTGGTGTTCCACTACTTTCATACCGTACTTGTGGGCACTCTTTACGATCTTTGCCAGACACTCATTGAGGATACCCCAGTAGGGTTTGAAACTCCAGCGGAAATGGGTACAGGAGAAAGTCATGAGATGGGTGATCCCCTGATCTGCATAGGATTTTACTTTCCTGTCGATGTCTTCCAGTGTATCGTGAAATATCTCTTCATCGTTGTACCAGAAAAATGCGTAGCGTGCTGTATAGGGGTCCATGAGTTTCCTTTCTGAAAAATGTTTGAAAAATATTTTCTGTACTTGTAAAGATGGAAAAAAGTGCTATTGTAAAGGCAGTTCCCTGTTCATTGGCGTGTCCGGGATATACCTGAAGTACCAGCACTCCTTCCATCGCTTTTTACTATACATTTTGTTTTTTACCGTTTCAAGGGAAAAGAAGAGTATAATTCAGAAGAAATGTTGTATATTTTGTTCAGGAGGAAAAGATGAAGCCGTCATATTGGGACTGGGGACTTTCGGAGGAAAATCCTTTTTTTATCCGTTTGCATACCTATCCGCCGGGATTGAAACGGGATACGAAACCGGATTTTCATGAAGCCATTCATCTGAATGTAGTCATTGAAGGGGATACTTATTACAGCGGTAAAGCTGAAGGAAATACCCGGGGGCGCATTACCGCCCCATGGGAACCTCATGGTGGAAAACTGCATACGGAACATGGTGCAGTATATTGTATGACTGTCACTTCTCCTGCCTTGCTGAAAAAGGTTCTTCTTGGGTACGGGGATAACTTCTTTGCTTTTTTATCCCACAGCAGAGAGGAACGGGACAGGATCATGGAAGAGTATGACCTTTATTCCCATTGCAGTGTTTTTGCCGACAAAATCAGAAAATACGGTACAGAGGATATTCTTTACTGCTGGAAGGCTGCTCTGGATTGTTTTATGGATATAGCCCACGATCTTCCGGAACTGGAAACAAAAAAGCCGGAACAGAACTTATTTCTCCGGCTTCTTCCGGCTCTGAAAATGGTAGGCAGCGGCAAACAGGTGACAAGTGCGGAAGAGGCGGCGGAACGCTGCAATATGAGTATCAGCAGGTTCCGGACACTCTTCAAAGAGGTTTTCCAGATCTCTTTTGCCTCCTATGAACTCAAGCACCGGCTGAAAGGAGCTGCGGAGGATATACTCTACGGCCGCCTCACTGTAAAGGATGCCGCGTGGCAGTGGGGCTTTTTTGATACCAGCCATTTTTCCCGTCTTTTCAAGCAGTATTTTTCCTGTACGCCGGGAAAATACAGGGAAAAATTCCTCGAAGAGAACAAATAAGAAGGTTATTTTTTCTCTTGCGGCAGGTATGACTTGATTCGTGGTGGAATGCATATTCTGTGTTAAACCCCGTTCCGGACTTTCCCGTCTCTCCTGAACTTGTTATATATCCCCGCTTCCGGATTCACGCAGAGTTTCCTGATTGTTTTATGGAATGTCAGTGAAAAATAAACACAGATATCCCATAATTTTTCAAAAAACAGGTATTTTCGCCATATTTGAGCGGGAGAAAATTGGATTTTGAAAAAGTGATTTTGTCAGATTTTCATAAGCAGACAGTATGAGTGAAATATCATAGCGGAGAATAAAAAAGCCCCAT
>JAFVRL010000201.1 GCA_017504325.1 Lentisphaeria bacterium
GAAAAGAATTTTTTTTGTCTGCAAGTACAGAAATCTGCATCATGATGGTACCTCTTTTTTTATTTTTTTGATGCCGGATATGGCAGAATGATCAATCCAGTAAAATACTCTCTCCCCATGCAAGAAACTGGGCAGAATTCTTTTTGTAGGGTAAAGCAAATGCACCGTACAATTCTTCAAAACACTGTGTGGCTGGTCCGCTGTTTCCCAGTTTACGGTGGCTGAATTCCCACTCATGGATAGGGACAAAGCGGCATTTGAATTCATTATAAAGAGTTTCAACGGGGACAATGCTGCCTTTGTAATAGGGGGTGAGAAAAGCATAATCCACACTTTTCCCCCACTTCTTTACATGTTCAATACAGGAAAGGAAACCTTCATCGTGATAGATATCCCCCCGCACAAAAATATTCCTGTTATTATTCAATGTGAATAAATACATGGCACAGGGCAATCCTCCATTTACATCTCCCTGCCAGTTCATGAATACTTTTGTATTTTCCGCATTGAAATTTTCCGCAGCGACCGCTCCTTTGACCACCCAGCGGTAAATGGCTTCCTGCGGCATGACCATAAGTTTCTTCCGTCTGGCAAGAGCGTCACACAGTTCTCCGGAAATATGATCTTCATGGGAATGGGTGTTGTAATATTCGTCAGTAAGATCGGCGATGCGCCGTATCTGGGAATTGTTCAAAATAACTGTTGTTCTGCCGTTGGGGGGAGTACACCCTCCGTTTATGTCCACGGCAATGGTCTTTTCTGAAGAACGGATGATAAAACCGGAACTGTATAATTTCCAGAACCGGGGGATCTCTCCCTTGTATGCTTCTATCTCATCCAGTGCCTGATTTACTCTTTTTCTGTAAAAATTCCCCAGAACTTGTGTGGTCTCTCCGAATGGTTCCCCCAGGATCTGATCCCAGTCAAGCAGAGCCGTCTGCCGCAACGGAGAAACGGCAAAAGAGGGGGAGGCTTTCTCAAGGGTACGGAATACATGGTTGATTTCAGCTGTTTTCATCTTTTTTCTCCAAAGTACAGTATTATCTGCGTGTCTGTTTGAGTAAGACAAGTGCTTTCGCATAATTATGGATTCCCAGAGCAAGACCGTCAACGATCTTTTTCCGGTAGGATGGATCAATAAATTTTTTCTGCTCGGATGAGTTGGTTATAAAGCCGATTTCCACAAGTGCCGCCGGACAGGAGGCATCCCGGATGACTTTATATCTTGCGACCTTTACACCTCTGTCGCTTGCTCTGGTTTGGGCAATAAGGGACTTCTGTATTTCATAGGCAAGACGGTAATTATTTCTGTCAAAAGCATTTCCGGGATCAGGAGCTTTAAGTTTGACGGCAGTTTTCTTGCCTGTGGACGGCGCACCGAAGGGGGTTGCGGCAAAGGTCTCTATTCCGTTTGCGCCTTTGTTGGCGGCGGCATTACAATGGATGGAGAGAAATAGATCCGGTTTTCTGCCTTTGCATAAGGCTGTCCGCTGATCCAGTGTGAGGGTCTGATCTTTTGCTCTTGTCATAATGACTTTATAACCCAATGCGGTAAGGGAGGCTCTTAACTGAAGGGCTGTTGCAAGGTTCATCTGTTTTTCATGGATGTTTTTCCCCAAGGCCCCGAAATCTGTTCCGCCGTGTCCCGGATCAAGCATAATGGTCTTTACCGGAGAGTTTGTATAGATCATACTGTTTACTGCCGCTATAAGGATGGCAACATCTTTTTCATGGATGAAATACTGGGTCTTTGCCCGCAAAACAGGCGGGAAAAGAAATGTGACCGGCACATAATTGATACTTCCGGTACGCTTTTCATTGTAAAATCTTATACTGCGTCCTTTTGCAAAAAGTTCCACTCCGTTTTTGTAATACCTCATCCCCATTCTGTAATATTTTGCCACATCATTGAGGTAGCAGTAACGCTCCTGCCCCACCCGGATCATCCGGATCCTGACTGTGTTTGCTGCCGGTTTTGCTGCTGTCCGGATCATTGGATTCTGCCGCACCGCCGATGCCGGAGCCGAGAGCCGTCTTACAGGTGCCGGTCTTCCCGGTACATGACGGATCTGCCGGTTTGAAAGTTTTTTTACAGGGGAGGGCGGGGGCTGCGCTGTATGGACAGGAATCTGCCGTACTGCCGGACGGAATGCTGTTCCCGGCTGTTTCTGCTGGATACGAACCTGCTGTGAAGCCGTATTGGTATTGTTCCGGACGGCGGATGATGTTTTCTTCCGTACAGCCGGACGGAATGCTGTTCCCGGCGGGACAGGAGACTGTCTGCCGGAAATCTTACGGACGGGTTGGGGAGGAGGGGAGACGGCTTTCGTTTTCAGTCCGGGACGGAATTTTGCTCTTTCCTCCAACGCCTTGCGTCTTCCTTCAAGGATCCTCGGATCTTCCTGACCTGACAGGGAAAGGGACATAAGGAAAAGGCAGACAGGCAACAGAAAGAGCAGAATATATTTTCTCATAAAGAAGGACACGGTAAGAGATCTCCTTCCTGAAAAAGCCGTACTGTTTGAAGCCGGATCCTTTTTCCGTCTTTTCCGGCAGCAGACAGAAGAGTTACTTTTGCGTCAGCATCCCTTTTCTGTAAATATCTGTCAGAAATACCAATCATTTTTTTGCCTCAAACAGTTCTGAATTTTTTTTCATAAACAAATAAAAACCGGGGCGGACAAAAAACGGCCGCACCGGCTTTTCCGGAAACTCATTCTCAAAAGGGATCAGGAACGGTCACCGAAGGGTTTGCTGCCGAATTCTCTCCGGGGACCGCGGAAATTTCTTCTGCGGTCACCAAATTCACGCCTGGGGCGTTCTTCTCTGGGTTTTGCTTCATTGACCTTCAAAGGTCTGCCGCCCTGCACACTGCCGTTGACTGCTTCAATGGCGGCATTTGCCTGTGCATCATCAGCCATTTCAACAAAGCCGAAGCCTTTAGCGCGCCCTGTTTCCCGATCGGACACAAGCCGTACACCCGTGACCTCGCCGTACTGTGCGAAAATGTTTTTCAGTTCCTCTTCGGTCATGGAATACGGGATGTTTCCAACGTAGATGTTCATATTGACACCATTTCCGGACTATGCCGGTCCTAATTCTACCCTCTGTTTTTCTTTTGCTTTTATCTTCAAAGGTCTTTATGTGTTCCCACGGGAGGGTGTTGACCGTAAGATCACACATAAGATACCTGTTTTTCTGCATTATACAACGTTCTGATCACACCTGTCTGTTTTTACAAAAGCTGTGCAGGGGTATAAGATACGCTTTATTTTTTATGATTGCAAGTTTTTTTTCTTCCATAAACCGTTTTTTTTGCTTTTTTTCTCTGTTTTATTCCTTTTTTGTCAGTGTTTTTCAAAAAAAGTATAAAAGCAGTGCTGAAAGAATCAAAAAGAATTTTCAAAACTCTTTTTCAAATATTTGCAAAGGACGCTCTTTCATGTTATATTAAAGCAGACAATCACATTTCCCTTGTCGGAATACAAAAAAAGGAACAGATCATGGAAAAAAACTGGAAGTTGGAAACGATTGCCGTACAGGAAGGATATACACCGGAAAACGGCGGTCCCAGAGTCGTACCCATCACACAGAGTACCACATTCAAATACGATGATGCACAGAGTGTAGCTGAACTTTTCGACCTGAAGCGTGCCGGATTTTTCTATACCCGTCTCGCCAACCCCACAGTGGATTGTTTTGAGAAGAAGATCGCC
>JAFVRL010000202.1 GCA_017504325.1 Lentisphaeria bacterium
GAATAAATATGGCTTTGATTGCACTGGCCAACGATTTACAAACAACCAGGGCACTTTATCCATATTCTTCCAAGAACAAATATTTTACAGATAAAGAAATAGAAGAAATATTCAATGGTATGAATGGGCAGTCTATTGAACTAGCAAAACGCTTTATGGCAAGACAAATAAGATTACCCAGAGAAAGTTTTTTTATTCACCCCAAATACTTTTATACAGTAGAAGAACAGGCGGAATACAAAAGGCTACTTCCAGACTTTAAAAAATGTTGTAAACAATTCGGATTTCCCATCAAAAAAGTCGGTGTGGAATCATTGTATTATCACCATGGATTACGTTTTGCTCCTGACTTTATAAAAAAGCATATTGCTGGCAAATTATTTGGTGATGTAGGCGGTTATTGGGGCGATTCTGCGTTGGTTTTCATGAATTATCAACCTGAAAAAGTAATAATATTTGAAC
The DNA here is from genome assembly GCA_017504325.1 of Lentisphaeria bacterium. Lineage (GTDB taxonomy): Bacteria > Verrucomicrobiota > Lentisphaeria > Victivallales > UBA1829 > RGIG5327. The sequence continues at coordinate 463 of JAFVRL010000202.1, forward strand.
CCATGCAGGATACACGTCAAAAACTTATACAGATACTCAATAAAAATAAAGTTTCAGAAAAGAAATATGAAATTCTGCCATTTGCATTATCAGATAATCAGGAAGAGACAGACAATATGCAATGCCGGCCTTTAGATGATTTGACCTCTGATTATAAAACACCATTCGGAGTATTGAAAGCAGATATAGAAGGAATGGGGCTGAAATTTGTTATGGGGGCAGAAAAAACGATTCGCAAAGACCGTCCGTTGCGCTCTTTGTCTATTTACCATGATGCAGAAGAATTTTCCGGCATTTATCAACTTATGAAAAGTTGGGATATAAACTATCACTTTGAGTTAAAACAGTTTTCACCACTTATACCAGGCGGAGAACTTTCTTTATTCGCATATCCCGAGGAATGGAAAAAATAAACTTATCTTTTTCAAATATTTTTCCCTGCTTTTGTTACCGTTTTATTATCTATTTGAACATAACCAGAAAACCGTTCAAATAGAGGCAAAAATAAATTCTGTCTCTTTATATGTTAGAACACATATAAGATAGTTGTTTTTACTTTAATTTCCGTGCAGAATAGTCCGGTATTTCTGTTCTAATGTTTTTCTATACCTTTTCAAAGGAAAATACGATTTCAAAAGCATTATTATCGGGGGGAAATGAGTGATACTGTTTTTAAATCGAAGCAGAAAAGGATTGGTCATAAACTTTGCTATTTCACTTACCAAATTGCAGATAAATGTTTTGGTAAAGTTATTACGCAAATTCAGACAATCACAAAAAATACGCATGGAAATCAGATGCGAATCCGGCAATGACGTTTTTTTCCGGTCTTCCACATCGTGATAATAGATACTTTCCGGAACAAAGGCAAGTGACCATCCATTATATGTCATACGGTTGAAAAGTTCATTATCCTCATAATATGCCGGATAAAAAAGCGGACAGAAAGAGCCGCACTCTTTTATTGCGGCAACAGGCATAAACAATGCTGAAGCACAGATAAAATCTGTCTTGTAAAATTTCTTCAAAATATTTTTATCATATAGATCCGTTACAAAATTCCTGAACTCATGTCCGGCAAGATTGGAACAGGAGTTTTTGGCAAATCCCAGATCAAGTTTTCCGGCAAAAGTTTTCGGCAGGGGACATAAAAGCAGCTTTTCCTGACTGTTTTCTGCCGCATCCCGTAATTTTTCTATGGTATCTTTTTCGATATAAGTATCCATATTCAAAAGGAAAAGATAATCTGCCCCGTGTTCCATTGCGTAGGAGATCCCCACATTGTTTCCTGCGGCAAATCCCAGATTATGTTTTTGCGGAAGAAAATGGATCTTTCCCTCATATTCTTTAAGAAGCATGGCAGAATCATCCTTTGAAGCATTTTCCACCACAACAACTTCCACAGCAATACTTGAAGTCAATACCGAATCAAGGCACTTTTTTATATATTTACCGCTGTTGAAAGAAAGGATGATGACAAAAATCTTCATTTTCCAAGTACCTTTTTGACCCTCTTTTTCAGTTGACGGTACTATTCTCTCATCTTCAACGCCTTTCGGTATAAAGAAAGGATGTGACAATTCCCCACGATTCGCAAATAGATCCAGAGAAGGATCACATGAAATTTTCTTCTTTCACACATCAACTCCCAGCCGTTTGCAGTAAGAAAACAGAATGCCTCATTCATAATTTTCAGATTTTCAGTATTTTTGGATATGGCAACCATATTATTGCCCGCTTCTTTGCCGTATTCCGGCAAGGAACCGTAAAATTCGCTTCTGCCTTCCGGGTTGGGTGGTATAAGTGTGGGAATACCGATTTTCTGTAACTGATACGAAAAAGACATATCTTCCGCCGCCCGTTTCAAAGAACTGACCTCCACAGGAGCCTTGAAAAGTTCCTCCAGATATTCTCTTTTGAAAAACCAGGCGTGTCCGGCAAAATCCACTTCCGCAGTCTTGTGCAAATGGGCATCTTCCGGCCACCCCACACGGTAATATTTTCCCAATGGATAACTTTTTCTATCCCTTGCCACAATTCCCAATGCTCCATATAAAGCAGGTCTCTTCATCATCTCCGTATGACAATTTTCCAGAAAACGCCTTCCGGGAACAGCATCATCATCAAAAACACAAACATACGGACAGGACGCCATCTCCCTTGCAAACCGGAACCGTTCCCACACTCCGCAATTTTTTTCTCTTACAGAAATCTTATGGAAACGGTTTTTCAAATGTTCCGGGATCTCCACAATACTTCCGTCTGCTGTCCCATCCTGAATCAGTAAAATCTCTTTGGGTTTCAAAGACTGTTTTTCCAGAGCATTCAACTGTTTTTCCAGCATCTCCGGCCGTTTGTAGAGAGTAAGCACAATACTTACATCCACATTGAAGGCAGGATCATTATGCAATACACAATTTCTTTCCGCATACACCGTTCCGGGGATCATATAGGGCCGGGTGACAACCTCTCTGTAAAAACCGTCAAGAGAAGAACCGAAATCAATATAACAGTTATCCGGGTTATTTTTAAACAACGCCGCAATAACAGGTTCGGAAAGTGGGCCCGCCGAAACCGCATACAGCAGATTTTTTTCCTTTCCGTAATCTTTTTTGATCTGTTCAATAAGTTCTTCCGCTCCGTTTTCCCAGAATTCCACACAGCCGTCGGGGATCTCATAGTGTTTGATAATATCCAGATTCCCGATCTTTTTTCCCCTTGCCCGGTAATTGGCAATGAGAATGGTCTTTCTTTTTATCGTGGGGAAAAATTCCTTGAAAGGAGGATAATTTTTATTCACAAAAATATTGGCAAAGGTAAAATTTTCCGACGGGATGTGACTTCTGTACCAGTAATAGGACTCCCTGTCACAGCAGGGACAGGAGATACCGTACCAGACTTTCGGATCATCCAGTAACAAACTGTCCAGCAGAGCTTTTCCCAGAGAAGTCAGTTCCGGCGGAGAACTCCACCCTTCCTGTGCAGAAACAGAACGCCCGGACATAAGCATACATTCCCCGTCCCCAAGCCGCATAAGAGTAAAATTTTCCCCGGCATTGATCTTATCACGGAAAAATATAAAATCCTCTGTCAGATATTTCTGTTTCATTTCTGCTCCAATGTATAAAAATCCATGATCTTCTGTACGATTCTTCCCGCAGCATTACCGTCACCGTAAGAATTCTCCCTTACGATTTTTTCTCCGTTACCGTCTAAAAATTTTCCGGCAAGAAGACAGATCTTTTCACAATCAGCACCGGCAAGGAAAGCACACCCTTTTTCAATTCCTTCCTGCCGTTCCGTTTTCTCCCGCAAAACGATTACAGGCGTACCGAATGCGGGAGCTTCCTCCTGTATTCCGCCGCTGTCCGTAAGGATGAGAACAGACTTTTTCATAAGAAAACACAAAACAGGATAATTCAGTGGCGGCAGAAGAAAAATATTGGAAAAGGAGGATAATTTCCCGGTCACTTTTTCCTTTACTGCCGGATTGGGATGCACCGGAAGAATAAACACATGTTCCGGATATTTTTCAGCCAAACGGATGACCGCCATCAAAATATTTTCCAATCTCTCCCCGTGATTTTCTCTCCGGTGAACAGTAACAAGTACCATTTTCTTCTCTCCGGAGATCCCGTGATCTCTTTGCAGACTTCTTTCCGCTTCAGCATATTTTTCCGGTGAAAGAGAATAAAGGGCATCAATGACAGTATTGCCTGTTACAACAATATTTTCCCTGATAATATTTTCCCGCAGCAAATTCTTTTCAGCTTCAGAAGTGGAAGCAAAATGAAGTACGGCGATCCGGGTAAGCATCTGCCGCAATCCCTCCTCCGGCCAGGGTTCTGCAAGGGAAGAGGAACGCAAACCCGCCTCCACATGAAATACCGGTATTTTTCCATAGAATCCAGCCAATGCACCGCAGAAAGCACTCATGGTATCGCCCTGAACAATGATCCCGTCAAAATTTTCTTCTGCAAGCAGAGAAGAAAATTTTTCCAGTAATCTTGCCTGCAACCCGGGTAAAGTCTGGGAACAGGTCATCACATCCAAATCATAATCCGATCTCAAATCAAAAAAGGAAAGGGTCTTTTCCGCCATTTCCCGCTGCTGCCCCGTATTGCAGATATAGAGTTCAAACATAGAAGCCTCTTTCAATTTCCGGCACACGGGAGCCAGTTTGATGGCTTCCGGTCTCGTACCGAATACAACAAGGATCTTTATTTTTTTATGATTTTCTGCACTCATCTCTTATACATCCTTTTCAATGCGATACGGTAAAGGCGGGGGAAGAGAAGGCCGCAGCAGAAGATGAAGGAACGGGAATGGTTCGCCGCTCTCCATGGTGAAATCTTTTTGCGGTACTCTCCCGCTTTTTCCAGTAACAATGCGCTGTAGGAAGAAAAATCGTCATCCTTTCCGTCAAGGATCAATAAATTATACACCCCCATCATGGCAAAAAACGCTTTCTCATAGATCAGAGATTCCAATGTGGAATACTTTTCCAGCAATACCGGCAGAAGAAGATCATACGCCTTCACCTGATCCATTTTCGCCTCCGTAAAACGGCTCCTTGTCACACTTTCATTATGCTGTCTGTAAAAATACAAACTCTCATCCGTTACCGCAAGCAAGCAAGCCTCTGCACACAACTGGGGAATAAATACGATATCTTCATAAAACATCCCTTCCGGATAACGCCCTGTCTTACGCAGGAAATCCATACGGAAAAGTTTATTGCAGGAAAATGCCCCGAATCCCGGATCCGTAAGAAATCTCTTTGTGGCTTCTTTTCCGTCAATAAGTTCCATTTTTCTATCCCTGCCGGAAACAAACTCCTTTTCCACCTGAAGATTGCACACCGCTATCTGGATATTTTCCATCTCCATCATATCATGCAATCTCATAAACATTTCCGGATGTGCCGCATCATCCCCATCCACAAAGCCGATGAACCTTCCCCGGGCGGCCTCAATACCGTGATTGCGTCTTGCCCCCTGTCCTTTCCTGTCATCAAAATGGATAAAACGGATCCTCTCATCTTTTGCAGCATGTTTTTTACAGATCTCTGCTGTGGAATCGACAGAACCGTCATCCAACA
>JAFVRL010000203.1 GCA_017504325.1 Lentisphaeria bacterium
CCTGCGGGGCGCAGGAAAAAACTGTTGAATCATTATTTCTGTAAAATAAACAATAACCAATCACAAATTACATATATTTTCCCAAAATCATGCAGGTATTTTCCTGCGTCCCTTGCGGGACTCCATTTATGGGGAGACTTGTGTCCCGGGGTTGAAACCCCGGGCTGAGTTCTTCCGTCCCTACGGGACTTATCAGATACTTTTGTTTCCGGATTCAAGCAGAGTTTCCTGATCGGAATATATATGAAAATATGGGATAGCTGTGCAATAACAGGGAAAAATTGATATTTTCTGTTGAAAAAAACGCTTTTGTGTGATAAATTAATGGCTTGAGAAACAAAACTGGATTATTTATACAATTTCTTCAGGGCGTGGTGAGCAATAAATATTTGCAAATCCCGACCGGCGGTAGAGTCCGCGAGCCGTTTACGGCAGACAGGGGGCAGTTCCCTGACCGACAGTAAAGTCTGGATGAGAGAAGAATGACCGGAACACTTTTATTGTTCCGGTGCAGAATTTTCTCCGCCTGCATCTGAAAAATCGGAAGGAGGAGTTTTATGGATAGAGCAATTGACAGCGTGGAAGAGGTACTGCTTGATGTAAAAGCAGGCAAACCTGTGATCGTGGTGGATGACGAAAACAGGGAAAATGAAGGGGACATCGTCTGTCCCGCAGAAAAGATCACTCCGGAGATCCTCAATATGATGATCACACATGCAAGAGGACTTGTCTGTATGCCGATCACCCGGGAACGCGCCAAAGAACTGGGGATCTACCGCGCCCCCTCCACCGACCATTTCGGAACAGCTTTTACAGAAAGTGTGGATGCCCTTTCCGGCAGTACCGGGATCTCTGTATTTGACCGGATCAACACCATACGCACCATCATGGACAGTAAAAGCAAAAGAAGTGATTTCGGTATTCCCGGTCATGTTTTCCCCATTGCCGCCAGACCCGGCGGAGTCCTGCAGCGTACCGGTCACACAGAAGCTGCCGTGGATCTTGCCCGACTTTGCGGATTTTATCCGGCAGGAGTCATCTGTGAAATTACCAGGGATGACGGTCACATGGCAAGACTTCCGGATCTTGTGGAGTTCAAAAAAAGATTCGGCATGAAGATCCTCTCCATTGCGGATCTTATCGCCTACCGCAGAAAAACCGAAAAACTCGTTGTTTGTGAAGAAAGTGTCCAGCTCCCGACAAAATACGGAAAATTCCAGATGTATCTTTACCGTTCCCTTGTAGATAATTCCACTCATCTGGCACTGGTCATGGGGGATGTGAAAGGGAAGAGTTCTGTCCTTACAAGAATGCACAGTGAATGTCTTACCGGCGATGTCTTCGGTTCCCTGCGCTGCGACTGCGGCGAACAGCTTTCCACCGCCATGCAGCAGATCGCTTCTGAAGGATGCGGTGTTCTGGTCTATATGCGTCAGGAAGGCAGAGGGATCGGGCTGGAAAACAAGATCCATGCCTACAAACTGCAGGAACAGGGGTGTGATACCATTGAAGCCAATGAACGCTTGGGTTTCCCTGCGGATTTGCGTGAGTACGGAGTAGGCGCACAGATCCTGCTGGATCTGGGGATCACCGGCGTGCGTCTCCTTACCAACAATCCCCAGAAGATCGTGGGGATCGACGGTTACGGACTCAAGATCATTGAAAGGGTCCCTATTGTCATCCCGCCGCAGGAAAGTGACAAAGTCTATCTGGAAACGAAAAAAGTGCGCATGGGTCACATGCTGGATGATGCGCCTGTCACAGCTCCGGCATCTACAGGCAAATGCAGTTGTCAGGCATGTTCCCCGGGGAATTTCCACTTTGAAAAATAAAAGAGATCATACATACAAAGATAATTAAAAAGAAAGGATGAAAAATGGATAAAAAACCTGCAAATGTTTATGAAGGAATGCTCTCTGCGGAAAATATCCGTCTTGCAGTAGTCTGCGCCCGTTTCAACGAATTTTTCGTAAGTAAACTTCTTGGAGGGGCTATGGATACCTTCTTCCGTCACGGCGGAAAAGAGGAGAATCTTTCTGTTGCTTATGTTCCCGGTTCATTCGAGATCCCCCTTGCTGTTTCCAAACTTATGCAAAGCGGGAAATATGATGCCGTCATCGCACTGGGTGTGGTGATCCAGGGTTCCACTTCTCACGCTTCCTACATCAATGGTCAGGTCTCCAAAGCCTTGGGCGAACTGGCTCTGAAACATGGTATTCCTGCCATTTACGGCGTGGTCACAACGGAAAATATCGAACAGGCGATCGAACGCAGCGGCACAAAAGCCGGCAACAGAGGTGCGGATGCCGCTCATTCCGCCATTGAAATGGCAAACCTTATGAAAGCACTTCCGGGGTGTTGAGTTATGATGGACGAGGAAAAAGATCTTTCTGCTGTTTTTCAGGAAGAGGATTTTGCGGAAGAAGAGTTCCGTGAGATCAGTGAAAAATTTGCCGGTAAAAAAACATCATCCACCCGGGAAGTAGTCCGGCACTTCAAACGGTTGGGCAGAGAACTTGCCATGCAGTTTCTCTATCAGTATGAGATCGCCGGAAGTGATGATTTGGCTGAAAATCTGGAAAATTTCTGGAAACAGGCAGAACTTTCCGGGAAATTTGTGGAAGGCAGGATCTTCCGTAAAGGGCGTTCCTATGCGGAAAAACTCATTGCCGGAGTCCTTGAAAAAATGGATCACATCAATGCCACGCTGGAAAAATTCTCCCGTCAATGGGACATCACCCGTATGCCGGTGGTAGATAAAAACATCATGCGTGTCGCCATTTACGAATTGGAGAACTGCCCGGATATTCCGGCAGTAGTCAGTATTGATGAAGCCATTGAGATCTCCAAAGAGTTCGGAAGTGAAAGAAGCGGACTTTTTATCAACGGGATCCTCAACAGCGTTAAAAGCGAACTGCCTCCCGGAAGTAAAAATCCCCCTCCCCCCAAACCTGCCAGGAATTCAGGCAAAAATGGAAATAAAGCAAACTTTTACGGAGAGAAGAAATAATGTCTTTTCTTGATGTATTCAAAAAAGGTCTGCAAAAAACCGCCACAAGTATCTCCAGAACCGTTACCGGAATATTTACGGAAGTAAAAAAATGGGACGATAACACCTTCAAGGCTCTTGAAGCGGAACTTGTGGCATCCGATCTGGGGATCACCGCCTCCAGAAAGATCGTGGACGATCTGCGGGATAAATATGAAAGAGGCTTGCTCAACGGTACACAGGACATCCTCCAGGTGGCAAGAGACAACATGGTTGCCGTGCTGAAAAGCGGTTCCCGGCCTCTTAACATGAATCCCGATGGGCCCACAATTATTCTGATGGTGGGAGTCAACGGCAGCGGTAAAACGACAACAACAGGAAAACTTGCACATCTCTGGTCACAGCAGGGGAAAAAAGTTATTCTTGCCGCCTGTGATACCTTCCGTGCAGCGGCTGTGGAACAGTTGAAACTCTGGGGGGAACGCACCTCTTCAACAGTGATTGCCTCCAAGACCGGTTCGGATTCCGCCTCTGTAGCCTATGATGCAGTATCTGCCGCCATAGCAAGAAATGCAGATATTCTCATCATTGATACAGCAGGACGCCAGCAGAATCAGAAATGGCTTATGGATGAATTGGCAAAGATCCTGCGGATCATTAAAAAACTTGCTCCGGATGCACCTCATGAAACCTTGCTTACCATTGATGCAAGTATCGGTACAAATGCAATCAGTCAGGCAAGAGAATTTGCCGCGGTCTCCGGTGCCAGTGCCCTTGTCCTTACCAAACTTGACGGTACGGGCAAAGGTGGTGCCGCCGCTGCGATCCAGGAGGAATTTCACCTTCCTGTACTCTTCGCCGGTCTGGGAGAAGCTCCGGATGATCTGAAAGAATTTTCCGCAGAAGATTACTGCGATGCCATTTTCTTCGGAGAAAAATAAAAATAGAGTTCCCGGATATATATATGCGGGGAAAGATGAAGAACCTTTTGAATGGTTTTCTTTGTCTTCCCCGTTTTTCCTTTTTACGGAAAATGTTTTCTTCCGCATTTATCTTTTCCGCAATACAGGAACAGGAGTGCGTTTCAAAAGAGAACGGTAATATTTCCAACGGGGAACATATCTTGCCACTTCCTGCCAGAATTCCGGAGAATGATCCATGTGCTTTGTATGACATAATTCATGGATCAGAACATATTTCACACACTCTTCCGGTACAAAAAGCAGCATGGCATTCAGGGAGACCGTACCACGGGAAGAACATGACCCCCATCGGGTGCTTTGCAGACGGATAGAACATTTTTCATAGTGCAAACCGGTAAAAAGAGAGAGTTGGTGTAATTTGCCCGGAAGAAATTTTCCGGCCTCCCGTAATACAAATCTTTCCAGAGCTTCTCCCACATTCTCCGGATCAAGGATATTTCCCGTTACCCGGATCGCTTCTTCCTCCACGATCTTCACCCCGACCCAGGGGACATCCAGAAATGTATAGTAAACAGGATAACACTTCCCCAATGCCGCAAAATCCAACCGTCCGGGATATTCTCTCAAAACAGCTTTTCTTCCGCCGGCAGAAGGGTGCCGGGAGCGTTTTCTTAAAACATTTTCCAACCATGTCAGGGAATTTTCCAAAAAAGCGAGTGCCTCCTTTTCCGGCATGTAAAAAGGCAAAACAAGTTCCGTACATCTGTCCGTTACCCGTAAAGAGCATCTCTTTGCTTTTGCGGAATACCGCAGAAAAAGAGAAAAACTCTCCCTGCTTCCGGGGAGAGTAACGGTCAGAATTTTATTTTCCGGCATAAAAGATCATTCCGTGAAAGTCTTTCCGTATTCAAGGAATGTACCATTGGCAATGGCTTCCCGGATCTCTTTCATCAAATTCATAAAGTAATATATATTATGGATGGTAAGAAGCCGCATCCCCAATATTTCATTTACATTCATCAGATGCCGGATATATGCCAGAGTAAAATTCCGGCAGGCATAACAATTGCATTTTGGATCGATAGGGGAAAAATCCTCCCGGTACCTGGCAGCTTTCACCGGTATCGTCCCGCCGCCTGTCACAAAAGCGGAACCGTGCCGGGCAAGACGGGTGGGCATCACACAATCAAACATATCGATACCGTGTTTCACCCCTTCATAAATCTGCCGGGGAGTACCCACCCCCATAAGATAACGGGGTTTGTTTTCAGGAAGAAGAGGTGTTGTCCAGCTCATCACTTCAAACATCTCCTCCTGACTTTCGCCCACAGATACCCCGCCGATGGCATAACCATTGAAATCCAGTTCCGAAAGAGTTTTTGCAGAAAGTTCCCGCAGATCCCGGAAGGTGGAGCCCTGTACGATACCGAACATCTGCTGCCCGTCCTTCAGAGGCTGTTCCCGTGACATGCGTTCCCATCTGTGGGTGAGAGTCAGGGACTTTTCCGCTTCCTCATGGGAACAGGGATAGGGGGTACACTCATCAAATGCCATGACAATATCCGATCCGAGATCCCGCTGCACCTTTGCGGATTCCACAGGACCGAGGAAAAATTTTGTTCCGTCGATATGGGAGGAAAATTTCACTCCGTCAGGCATCATCTTGCGCAACCCGGCAAGACTGAATACCTGAAATCCGCCGCTGTCAGTAAGAATGGGATGATCCCATCCCATAAATTTATGCAATCCCCCCGCCTTTGCCACAAGTTCCGACCCCGGACGGAGCATCAGGTGGTAAGTGTTTCCCAGAATGATCTGTGCGGAAAGTTCTTCCAGTTCCGCAGGGGACATGGCTTTGACCGTCCCCCTTGTCCCCACCGGCATAAATACGGGTGTACGGATCCTGCCGTGCGGTGTCTCCAATGTCCCCAACCGTGCCATGCATTCTGTGCTTTTATATTCCAGTGTAAAATGGGAATTGCTCATATTTTTCTTTATCCTCTCACGACAAACATCGCATCAAGTGTTGCTGTTATCTTTTCTTCCTCTATTCCCAAAGCTCTGCCGATCTCTGCACCGAATTCCAGAGAGGCACCGGGCCCTTTGCCGGTAACGATGTTGCCGTCTCTTTCTGTACGGCTTCCGGTGAAGGCAAGATCAGAAACAGGAGAAAGTCTTTCGCATCCGGGATAACCGGTAACTTTTCTTCCATTCAGAACCCCGAAAGAAGACAATGCGGCAGGAGCTGCACAGATCGCAGCAACGATCTTTCCTTCCGCTGCAAAATCTGTAACGATCTTTTTTACCCTTGCGTCATCCCTTAAATTGGTCGCCCCCGGCAATCCCCCGGGGAGAACGACCGCATCAAAGGAGTACAGACTGCTGCTGTCAGCAAGCAGTGTATCCAGAAGAGTATCCGCACAGATATACAGAGAAGCGGAACTTCTCACCCTGTCACTATCCAAACCTGCCATGACACATTTGCATCCTAATCTTTTCAGGACATCCCCGGTTCCCACAGCTTCCACTTCTTCAAAACCGTCAGCAAGCAATATCAAAACTTTTTTTGTCATATTATTCTTTTCCTTTCCACATTCAATTTCCCAGTATTCTGCCGCGGAATATCGGTTCTTCTGTATTTTTCGCCCTGTTTTTCCGGATCTCTTCAGACCTTTTTTTCTTCAGGAAAGAGATCACATTCCGGTCTGTTGCAAGAGAAAGTGCATCATATCCCTTTTCATCCTTCTGTAAAGCACTTGCACCGTTTTCCAGAAAAAACTTCACCATTTCAAGATTGTTTTCCTTTGCAGCAATAAGAAGAGGCGCGCGCCGGATATCCAGCATTTCGTTGCGTGCCATCAAACGGTAGATCCCGCTTGTACTGATCCTCTTCAGGATCACCCGGGCAATGTGGGGATCCCGGTTCAAAGGCAGTTTTTTATCCAGAATATATTTTGCCAGTTTTTTGTCACTTCCCCTGATCGCTCCTTTCATGGCAAGCAGTCCTGCGGCAAGTTCCCCGTCAATATCGAAAGAAGGATATTTTTCCAGCAGAAGTTTGGCACTTTCCGTGTATCCCCGTTCAGCAGCAAAATATACGGCAGGATGACCGTTTTCATCCATTTCTTCTGTATTCACCTTTTCATCCAGCAGTTTTTTTACCAGATCCGCCTGATCCTCCGGCCCCATACACACATACATGAGAACCGTTCTGCCAAGTGCATCTTTTTTTCCGCGATCCGCCCCATTTTTCAAGAGGAAATCAAATGCCTTCTTACTGCCGCAACGCCCCGCTTCCATCAAAGCCGTCCTGTCATAGTAACCGGGGGAATCAATTATTGCCCCCTTTTTCAGAAGAAGCTCAAGAACCGGAACAAAATTTTTCCCGGCTGCCACATGTATGGCTCTGACATTTCTGCTGTCGCATGCATCCGGATCTGCCCCGTTTGCCAACAGAGTCTCCAGCATATCCTTTCTCCCGAAGGCTGCGGCAAGCACAGTCAGCGGTACCTTCTTTTTTGTTACCGCATTTGCAGTCTGTTTATCCACACCTTTTCTGAAGGCAATGCTGTTTCCGGAAATAACCGCTTTCGCCAGCTCTTCTGCCCGGGGATTATATGCCATCTGCTCTTTTTGGGCAGCACAGGCAGCAAGCAATAAAAGAACGGCAAAAGCCGGCAATATCCATCCAACTCTTTTTCCCGCCCGGATCATCTTCCGCATCAGTACCCGTATCATTTTTTTCTCCTTTTTTCAGCGGAAGAGCGCAGCTGTCCGCAGGCAGCATCGGACTCAAACCCTTTCTCCACCCGTACGGTAACAGGAACTCCCGCCCGTTCAAGAACAGAAGCAAATTTCTTTACAGTTTCTCTGTCAGGACGGGTAAATCCACCATTTGCCTCGTTGTAGGGGATCAGATTGACTTTGGCATCAGCCATCCTTGCCACTTTTACAAGTGCTGAAGCAAGTTCTTTTGAATCGTTCACATCCTTCAAAAGCACATATTCAAAGGTAAGCAATCTTCCGGTGGCTTCCCGGTGCAGCCGGCAGGCATCAAGAATGTCTTTGATATCCCTGCGGAATTTTCCCGGGATCAGCAATGCCCGGGTCTTGTCATCCGGAGCATGAAGAGATACAGCCAGATTCCACTGTCTGCCCTTTTTTGCCAGATTGCGTATCCCCGGTGTCCAGCCGCTTGTGGAAATGGTCACTCTTCTTGCGGCAAGTCCGATCCCGTCCGGATCGCAGATCCGGTCCAGTGCGCCGACCAGATTATCATAGTTGAGCAGAGGTTCCCCTATCCCCATGATAACAACATTATCCGGGGCTTTTCCTATGATGGAGCAGGATAAAAGATACTGTTCAATGATCTCTCCTGCTGTAAGATTACGCACAAGTCCGTGTTCCCCGCTGGCACAGAAAGAACATCTTACAGGACACCCCACCTGTGTACTCAAACAGAATGTATTGCGGCCGTCCTGGGCAACGATAATGGCACATTCAATGGTCTCTGCGTCCCCCAGTTCCAGCAGCAGTTTGCAGGAACCGTCTGCGGAACGCCTGGTCTCAATGATCTTTACCGCACTGCAGGAAAAATATTCCTTCATTTTCTCCCGGAGGGAATTGGAAAGATTGGTCATCTTATCCGGATCGGAGACACGCTTTTTACTGATCCATTCCATGATCTGTTTTGCCCGGTAGGCAGGTTCCCCCGCATTTTTCACAAATGCATTCAATTCCTCTTCCGTTGCAAAGGCAAGATCCGGTCTTTTCCCTGACGGAATATTTTTCTTTACTTCTGTATCCATATCTTCATGTCCTCTTTTATCTCTTTCAAAACTGCATCTTGCGGATGGCCTCTTCTTCACTGGTGTATTTTCTAACATTCAATGCCCCTTTCCAAATATATAATTTTCTGTTTCTGTAATTCAATTCAACAAGTCTTGACCATGATCTGCCGGCATCTCCCGGAGGAATATTTCTTGCGGTAATCACATAAACGGCTTTATCTTTTTCCTCTGCGAACTCCCGGGAATTATGGATCTGCCGGATCTTTGTTCCCAGATAAAACCCTTCTTCATACAAGCCGGAGATCCTGCCATCCATGTAGATGGTCATTTCCGGCGAATAAGCCTCCCCCAATGCACTGCGCAATTTCAATGCAGCCTCCTTTTTTCCCTGACGGGCACAACGGTAGGGAACGGTAAACGCCCAGAAAAATGACATCATGCATCCGAAAAGCAGCAACAGGGAAAGCCATACACAACGCTGTTTCCTCCGTAAAGCAAAATACCATGAAAAACAGGCAAAAACAAAAGTAAGCACGGCAAAAAGACCGGGAATACTTTTCCAGTTGCTCTCCCGCAGAAAACCAAACTCCGGGATGCGTTCAAATAACTGTGTCAGCATCCCGGAAGGCAATACATACAGCAATACGGCACATATCCCCCCCAGCAGGAACACAGGTGCGATCCAGCCGAGGACTTTACAAAATTCTTCCCCGTACCGCCGGACAACGATCCAGTAATCCAGAGCGGTCAATGTGGCAAGTACCGGAGCAAGGAGCAGAAAATCCAGACTCTCGGTCACAGGATTAAGCCAGAAGAAAAGCAATGCAGAAACAAAAAGTCTGCGTAAATATGTCATAAAAAGCCGGTTACGGTCGATCGCCGTCAATGCGGGACACAGGGGGGCATAGAGAAAAAATGTCCAGGGCAGAAAACGGATACACAGATCCAGCGGCATAAAACAGATATTTTTCAGGTATTTACCGAATGAACGCAACGGACCGGCTTCTTCCAATGCCGCCATCGTTCCGTCCCAGCGGGGGATCTCCCAGATAAGGATCGTCAGAAGAAGCAGAAACAATCCGGCATAAAATCCGCCATAACGCAGTCTGGAGGAAAATTTCAGCGGCCGTTTCAGAAAAAGCATGGGTATAAAGAAAAAACCCAAAGCATACCAGCCGCCATTGTAAAATGCCGCAGATGCGGCAAGAAAAGCCAGAAGCCATGCAATGTTCCAGGAATCTCTGCTCACAGCGGCAAAAAACCACAGGAGCCATCCCCCGTAGATCAAAAGTGCTGTAAGGATGACAGGAGCCCCTTCCAATGTTTTCTCTCCGGCGAGAGCCGTGGCAAAAATAAGACATGCCCCGACAGCACCAGCCTGGATCCCTGCCCGGCGGGATTCCTTTTTCAATTCACGTTCAGTAAGAGGAAGGGTCCTCTCCGTTTCAGAGAGTTCTTTTCCGGAATTTTTCCGCACCTCTTCCGGAGAAAATTCCCCCCGTAAAAGAGACAGCATACTATTAATGGATGCCGCTTTGTAACAGGCAAAGCCTACAACAAAGGAAAGAACCGCCAGAAAAAATACGGGAAGGATCCGCAGGGAAAACTCCATGCTCAATCCGAGGGAATACAGACATTTCACCAGCAATGGATAAAGGGGGTAGGTATTCGCCACGATCTCACCGTGAACACGGGAGACCACAGGAAATGAACCGGTTTCCAGTGCCATTGCCGCATAAAATCCTTCATTGCGGAACAACTCCATCTTCCCCAGTTCCGTAACAGGATAACAGCAGCAGAATACTGCCGCAAGCAACAGGACAACAAGAAAAACCGGAGGAGTTTTTTCCCGGAACACACCCATTATCACACCTTGTTTTCCTTTCCGTATTCCGGATAAAGGAACGAAACACAATTATATTCCTTTGTTGCAAAATTATCCGTCATACCGGCGATAAAATCTGCAGCTGCTCTCTTCAACCCCACTTTTGCGATCCTTGACTGCGCCCCTTCCCCCATGAGTTCCGGATGCTGAAGGAATGCCCTGAAACATGTCCCCATCTGCCGGTAGGAAAGTTCATTGAGTTCAGCAAGAACCGGGTGGAAGTAGAGATTGTGATACAGAAATGTGCGTAATTTTTCAGTGAGAGGTTCAAACTCTTTACTGAAGGAGATCATCCGGCAGGAGGCATTTTCCACGGCTTCCGCGTCAGCCGGGGCATATTCCTCCAGAGTTTTCGCAGAATTCCGGATCACATCCCCCACCATGGTGTCAATAAGATGCCGCACCGTACAGGCAGCAAACCGTTCGTTCTTTTCTTTCAATCCCATGGCAAAAGTCTTTTCCTCACACATCCTCCACAAATCCAGTTCTTCCAGCATTTCCAGAGTGATGAGTCCGGAATCCAGTCCGTCATCCACATCGTGTCCGTAATAGGTAAGGTCATCCGCCACATCCGCCACCTGGGATTCCGCACTGGGGTAAAGAGGAAGTTTCTTCCCGTCAAGCAAAGTACGGGTCCCATCTTCATGGTGCCGGTGCTTCATCAACCCGGAACGCACCGCCCAGGTAAGATTGAGTCCGTCATAAGCAGGATATTTGATCTCCAGAAGATCCACGATCCGCAATGCCTGTTCGTTATGATCGAATCCGCCGTCCTCTGCCATAAGTTTCTGCAAAGCCCGTTCCCCGGCATGTCCGAAAGGAGTATGTTCCAAAACCAACCTGTTACCATTATTATCACAAGTCAGCGCTGTCAAAATTGCAGGCAAATCGTTAACATTTTCAAACTTTACGTCAACAACGGCACCGGTAACTTGGAACACACATCCTTTAGCTAAATTTGTTTCAGAAACAACAGCCTTCTTAGTCTTTTTCTCAACTTTAGCAACAGTTGTTTCTGTCTTTTTAGCAGTTGTTTTTTTAACCGACTTTTTTAGAGTTTCTTTTGCCATTATAAAAATCTCCTAAATCTCAAATCTTTTATATAAATTATAAAGCCTCGGCACCCGAGATAATTTCAACCAATTCGGTTGTAATAGCACTCTGACGCAAACGATTATATTTCAAGGTTAATTTACCGATCATATCGGCAGCATTACGAGTAGCATTATCCATTGATGTCATTCTTGCGCCCTGCTCACTTGCCTGAGAGTTAAGCAACATTTGAAATACTTCGGAAAACATCAACATATAAACTACATCATTAAATACTTTTTCTTCAGCAGCATCATATTCATAAAAAGCATTATTAAACTTATTGTCAAAACGCACATCATCCAAATCAACATCAAACGAATAAGGCATTAATTGACGATGTTTAACTTCGCGATTTATCGGTGAATTAAAATAAGTATAAATAACTTCACAAACATCAAACCCACCCGAAATATATTCGGTAATCAAAGGTTCAATAATTTGTTCCGCATCTCTGTATCTTGCGCCCTTTTGAGCCACACCGACCAAAACATCCCAAACAGCTTCGGGTTTTCTGTTTTTTAGAGCGTCACCGATTTTTTTGCCCACGCATAAAACCTTAACATTTTTGCCTTGAGATTCTAATTCATTAATTCTTTTTATTGTCTCACGCAAAACATAGCTGTTATAACTGCCGCACAAACCACGATCAGAAGAAAAAGCAACCAACAAATAATTTTCCCTGTCGGGTCTTGATTGCATAATCACCGGATAGTTTATCGGCAAGCCGGTTTCCTTTTCATTATCTTTAAGATCTTTGAAAATTCTACCGGCAATTGTCAATATTCCCTGATGATATTTTTCTGATTTATCAAGCGATTCGTTAGCCTTTCTTAATCTTGCGGCCGCAACCATTTTCATTGCCGAAGTAATTTTTTTGGTCGACCCGATAGAAGAAATGCGAACTCTCAGCTCTTTTAAACCTGCCATCTTTTAAGCTGCCTTTTCTAAAGTTGAAACAAATTCAGAAGTGAAAGTCTCATAAAATTTCATCAATTTTGCATCTAATTCATCAGAAATCTTATGTTCTTTTCTAATTTCTTCCAAAAATTCAGGGTGATTAGCCTTTATGGAAGCCAACGCTCTTTCTTCATAGTCTTTTACCTTATTCAAAGGAAGTTTATCTAAAAATCCTTTAACACCGGCAAAAATATCAACAACTTCTTCCTCTACGGACATAGGCTCATATTGAGGTTGTTTAAGCATTTCGGTCAAACGAGCACCTCTGGCAAGCAAGTTTTTGGTTGATTGATCCAAATCCGAAGCAAATTGAGCAAATGAAGCCATTTCACGATATTGAGCCAAATCCAACTTCATAGAACCTGAAACTTGTTTCATTGCCTTAATTTGAGCGGCCGAGCCCACACGAGAAACCGAAATACCGACATTAACGGCAGGTCTGATACCTTGATAGAACAATGATGTTTCCAAGAATATTTGGCCATCGGTAATTGAAATAACGTTAGTCGGAATATATGCCGACACGTCACCGGCCTGTGTTTCAATA
>JAFVRL010000204.1 GCA_017504325.1 Lentisphaeria bacterium
ATCCAGACCGGCATTTTCCGCCATATCGATCATGGGAGCAAAATCAAAGGGGCCGTTGTGTCCGGCAAGTCCCCCGTCCTTTACATAAATGACTACTGTATCAAAACCCGCATGGGCGATTTTTTTGAGATAAGGGAATGTAAAAACATCCATTCCGTAGCCGGAGTGTACCATTCTGGGGGAAAAGAGAGGTTCTTTTACAAGATTTGTTACCTTCTGTATGTAAGGAGCTTCATTAAGGGTCATCATATCTTCCAGATAGTAACAACCCATGGCGATCCCCCTTTCATCCGCTCCTTCAATACAAATAAGGGTATCAGAAACAGAAAGACGGAAACTTCTCTTTTTGCTTAAAGAATCAGTAAGGGATAAAAGGATCTTTTTATCCACCGCCTCCGCCTTCCTGCTGATGCGTACACTTTCTTCCATACTGACAAAAAGATAGTCTGCAAAATCTCTTGCAGTATCAACCATGAATGCAGAGGCATTTTCCGGAAGAACAATACTCCAGGAACTGTCAAGGATGACTTCATCTTCTTTTGCTTTTTTATCAGGATCCCGCAGATTTTTTGCATGGATCTCGTCAAGGAATTTACGGAAATCATAATTTTTTTCAGGCATTTTGCTCACTCCCCCGGTAAAACAGGTTATTTACGCAGAAATTCGTAGTAACCGGCAGCCTCCAGATACTCTTTTCTTCTGGCAAAATCGTAATAATCTTTTCTTTCGTTTCTGCTCCATGCACATTCACTGTATGCGGCAAGTCTGGGCAGAAATTTGGGAATGAAACGCCACTGGGGGAGTGTTTCCGTCCACAGGCACGCTTCAGGCCCGAGAATGGTATCGGAAAGTTCTTTTTCCCAGAGGATGTATGGGTCTGTCATATAGACACCTTTTTCTGTAAGCTCAAACATCCAGCTTTCCAGAGGTTCACTCTGATTGGCAGGATAGTCAAAATAAAGAGAAGTATGTACGGAATAGACAACTTTATTTTTATTGGGAGCGATCCGCAACGGTTCCCGGATATCCAGCCATGCCTGCATGATGGTATCGGAAGGATAAACCTGCCCGGAGCATGTTCCCCACATCATGGGAGTACGCCCTTTTGATACCACATATCTTGTGATATCCACCATGAAATCATTTTCCAGTTCCCGGATATTGTTAAAACCTTTTTCCTTCATGGCGGCAAGACATTTGGGACATTTTTCCCATGCGGAAGTTTCGGCTTCATCGCCGCCCACATGGATAACGGGACTGTCCGGAAAAAGTTCCATGACTTCATCCAGAAGTTTTTTGATAAATACTTTACTTTCCGCATTGCCCAGACAGTATTCTCTGCCGGGATTTTCCGGATCGCAAGCGAACTGCCTGCGGGCGGAAAGTATCTTTCCGGAGTGACCGGGCATATCCAGTTCGGGAATGATCTTTATATTGTTTTTTGCTGCAAAAGCAACGATCTCTTTAATATCCTCCCTTGTATATGCCCCATCGGTGAGAGTTCCTTTGCCTACGATCTCCGGAACAACGGAAGAAGGCATACGCCAGGATTGGTTGTCCGCAAGATGCCAGTGCATGGTATTGATACGGAAGGCTGCCAGAAGTTCGATGGCTTTGAGTACGGTTGCCTTGTCCTGGAAATGGCGGGAGGGGTCAAGCATGAAGCCCCTGTATCCGAAACGGGGTTTATCCGCGATCTCCCCTCCATCAAAATACGCTGTGGAGGGTCCTTCCCGCAATGCGGCAAATGCCATTTGTATGAAAGCCTCAACAGCATAGGAAAAACCCTCTTTTCCTCCGGCAAGGATCTGAATATTTTTTGAAGTTATCAGCATCTTCCATTCTTCAGAAGTAAAAGAAGTTTCTTCGCAAAACCGGATCTGACACTCCTCTTCAAGTGTCTTTTTCTCCAGTTTATTTCCGGTAAAGGCAAAGAAATCAGAAAGTCTTTCTGTTGCGGCAACAGTTTTTCCGGAGGAAGAATAAAAATTTTTCAGATCGCTGAAGACAAGTTTTTCCCCGTTCTCTTTCACAGAAACAGGTACGGGAATGATACATTTCAAGGTGGAATAACGCATAAAAAATCCTTTATGTTAAATCATTTCAAATTCAGCACTTACGGGCCGGTGGTCAGAGGGACCGTAGGAATCAATAACGGTAAAATTTTTCCAGCGGAAAGCATTTTTCGGATAACTCATAATAAAATCGATCTGCATCCAGCCGAATTTTCCGGTATAAGCTGTGGGAAGGGAAAATGCTGCGGAATCATTGACTATATCCCAGTTTTCCCGCATACAGGCTATCGCCGGGGATTGGGGGGAATTATTAAAATCACCGGCAAGGATCACAGGAAAATATTTCTTTTCTATGAGATACGCTTCCAGTTTCTTCAAGGCTTCTTTTCTTGCTTCGTCATCCCCGTCAAATTCCCCCTGATAGGAGAGATGCAAAGATACCATGTAGAAAGGTTTTTCCGCATTGACTTTTACAATAAGAGCTTTTCTCGGTTCCGCTTCTTCAGGAAAATCCAGAGAAACTGCATCCATTTTTTCCATGGAGATCCTGCTTAAAATACCATTGCCGTAAGTTCCGCCGTTATCAAAATCCAATGTTTTGCCGAAAGCGGAAGTCATATTGAGAAACTTTTCCGCCTCTTTAAGGTAATCCACAGGAGGACACTGTGGCCGGAAGGCTGCCACCTCCTGCAAAGCAATCACATCCGCCCCCTCTTTTTTCAATACATTCATACTGTTTTCCGGGACACAGACCTGATCTGCGCCTTTTCCGGAGTTGATGTTAAAAGAAACGATCTTCATTTTTCCTCCTGAAATATTACTTGAATATTCATTATGGGAATAATATAACACAGTAAAAAAGAGTTGCAAGTAAAGTTCAAATATAAAAAACGACATTCTTTTCCTTTTTTTCACC
>JAFVRL010000205.1 GCA_017504325.1 Lentisphaeria bacterium
CTTCTGGCGGAAGGCAGAAAACCCAATATCATCCAGACTTTGATGGAAAAACTTTCCGAATCCTCTTATCTTTTACGGGAAGCCATCAATAAGCAGGTCTTTATTGAGACCATCATGCTGAAATCCATGCGGGCGGCTCATTCCATACCCATTGAAAGTCTCATTACCAGACTTAATCAGATCCGCCGCACCGGAGAGCTTGCCGGAATAGAGAAAGTTCCGTCTCTGGCGTCCATTCCTGTGGACCAACCTTCCCATCCGGTCCCTCCCCCGCTTTCCGTTCCGGCAGAAAAAAAAACTGCTGACGAAATAGAGAAGAGCGTCCCGTCTCCGGCTGACAATCAGAGTCCGGAAGAAGAAAAAAATGAAAAACATAAAGAGGCTGTCAAAGAGAGTCTGCCTCCTCCGGTTGCACCGATCCCAGCCGGAGAAATAAACAGTATTCCGCAATCAACTCCTGTTGAAAAAGCTGAAATACCGGAAGAACCGGAAAAGTTGGAAGAAAAGATAAATATTTCTGTCCCGGAAAAAGTTGCTGAAGAAACCGGAAAAGAGAGTAATACCGTACAGCAAGAAGTTCCTGAACTTCCTTCTGAACCGGTACAGGAAAATCCAGGTCAACCAAAAGAAGAAGAAAATAAACTCTTTTTCAGCGGAAGAGAAAACGATCATCCGCAAAAAATATGGGAAGCTCTTTCCGGTATTGCCAGAAAAGAAAAAAAGATCTCTCTTGCAGAACTCATATTACTGGGAGTACCGCAAAGGATCGAAAATAATGAACTTGTTGTGGCATTCGATCAGGAGTACGGGGAAACAGCCCTTACTGCGGTCTGTGCGGAGATCTATTTTCTCATGGAAAAACTTGCGGAGATCTCCCCGCTTGCTGAATTCCGTTTCATCCGTCTTGCCGGGATCAGTTCATTTACCGGTGCTGTAAGGGAAAAAGCATTGGACGATCTTAAAAGAGAGGTCGCCCCAAATGAAACAGTCAAAGCATGTATGGATCTTTTCGGAGGAAAGATCCTTGATGTACTGGAAAATATTTCAAAAGAACAAACCTATTGAATACAGACGATAAGGAGGAATGAAAAAATGATCAGAAATGCTGTAAAGATCAACCGTTTTCAAATCAGTAATTTCGGGGAATGTAAAATCACCTCCCCCATGAATAAAAATACCCCTTTTGAAACAGATGATTCCCAGATCCTCTATGAAAGGGATACCCTGAAACTCTATCGTCACTATGAAAAAAACGGCAACATCAGTGCCTTTGAAAAAGCGGGTCCCAGAGAAAAGATCTTTTTTGATCCCGCCTGGTGTAAAGCCGCCATCCTTACTGCCGGAGGTCTCTGTCCCGGTCTCAATAATGTGATCAAAAGTCTTACAGAAACTTTGAAAAATACTTACGGCGTTCCTGTTGTATATGGTATCCCCTACGGTTATGCCGGACTCAATCCCGCATGCGGATATTCTCCCGTCATCCTTGATACCAATACCGTTGACGGTCTCCATGAAGATGGCGGCACCATTTTAGGTTCCTCCCGGGGCAATCAGGATCCCGTAGTCATGCTGGAAACTCTTGTCCGCATGGGAGTAAATCTCCTTTTCTGTATCGGCGGTGACGGTACATTACGCGCAGCCCATCTGATTGCGGAAGAAGCCATGAAACGCAAACTCAATATCTCCGTTGTGGGCATCCCCAAGACCATTGATAACGATATATCCTACATCGACAAGACCTTCGGTTTTGAAACCGCAGTTCAGGCAACTGCCCCCATCATCACTGTAGCCCACACAGAAGCCAAAGGCGCACCCAACGGTATCGGACTCATTCATGTCATGGGCAGAGACAGTGGGTTCATTGCAGCTACCGCCGCCCTCGCCAATCCTCATGTAAACTACTGCCTCATCCCGGAAGTCCCCTTCACTCTGGAAGAGGGGGAAAATGCCTTCTTCCCCGAACTTATGGACAGGATCAAACGCAGACACCATGCCGTCATCATCGTTGCCGAAGGTGCCGGTCAGGAACTCATGCAGGGCGAAAGGATCGTAGATGCCTCCGGCAATCTTCTCAACAATAATATCGGTATTTTCATCCGGGAAAAGATGAAAGACTATTTCAAGAAAAACAATATGGCGATCAATATCAAATACTTTGATCCCACCTATCTCATCCGCGGTATCCCCGCCAACGCCCAGGATGCCGTATTCTGTCTTTTCCTCGCCCAGAATGCCGTTCACGCCGCCATGGCTGGCAAAACAGATCTTCTCATCGGTCACTGGAGTACAGAATTTACTCATGTCCCCATCTCCATGGCAATCTCCAAACGCAAAAAAATCGACCCCACCGGCCCTCTGTGGAGAGCTGTGGAAGTTTTGAAAAGATAAAAATGATGCAGGGGGGAAGACAAACCGGGGAAAAGACAAAAACTTTTTGAAAAAAGTTTATTTTCTTTTCCCCGGACCCCATATCTTTTTACAAAAACTTTTGTAGCATTTTTTTTGCGAAATGTCTTCTACATTTCACAAAAACTTTTTTGCAAAATGTTTTTTTGTTCCAAAAATTCATTTTGCATTTTTTTTGATTTTTTCAGCATCTTGGAGACGGAATTCATAACTCATTCCCCGGTCAATGGTATTACTTTCATTGATATATTTTTCTGTCAAAGCAATGATTTCTTCCGCACTTAAAGAGCCTTTATATTCTTTTAATTCTTTCATTATATTAAACATTCCAACAGTTGCCGCACTTAAGCGGAGATTGCTGGAGGAGGCAAAACTGCTGTAATATACCCCCGGAGCATACAGACAACACCCGGAAATAAAGGCGGCAAAAAAACTTATTTTATAATATTTCCAATCCCTGTACCGCAGGAAAAAGAGGGACGCAAGGGAAAAGAAAAGGAAAAATCCGCAACAGATAAGAAAACACGCTCCTGTGATCTTGTAAGGAAGAATCA
>JAFVRL010000206.1 GCA_017504325.1 Lentisphaeria bacterium
ACCAACTTGCGTGGCATAAAGTCTGTATGTACGGCAGGAGGCTTTCTCCATAAGCATACGCACCATATTTTTGGCGATCCCCTGTCCCCGGTGATCCTGATGCGTTACGACCATATTGATATGCCCCAGAGTATTCCCGCCGAAGATGAAACAACCGGCGCAACCAATGATCTTTTCCCCTGCAAAAGCATAAACAGCAAGAGAGTTCTCTGAAGAAGTCACCATACGGCAGTCTTCCAGAGTCTGATTCCATCCGGCATGTCCGGCAAGAAAAAGCATCCCTTCCGGATCTTCTGCGATCCTGTATCTGACCGTGTTTTCCATATACTCTCACTTTTCCTCTTTTTTATATGTTTCCGGTACAAAAAACGCACAAATGACCCCGATAACAGCAAAAGAGGTGATCACAATAAAAATATCCCGGTAGGCTTCCGCCGGATAATGAATGACCCCGCCGGCACTTCCGGCAACCTTTCTTATAAACTCCCCGGTTTCATATCTTGACAGCACCAGTCCTGCCGCATTCCCGCCTATGGCGATCCCCACAAAAGCAAAAAAGTTCAGCATTGCCACAGACAGTCCCACATGTTCCGGTGGGTTCAATTCTTTTGCATGTGTACCGTAAAGCGGAAAACAACCCGCTGGCAGCGCAAGAAGGATGAATACACCGGGAACAAGGACTCCCGGCAGATGCAAACCGAATACTGAAATACCTGCGATCCCTCCGGCAAGACACAGACAGGATGCCGTAATAAGGATCCGCCGTCTTTTCTCCCCGAAAAGGGCAAGGATCGATCCTGCCCCCAGATTACAGGCGGCAACGATCCCGGCAAGTACCGACATCCACAAAGAAGCGAAATAATGACTGAACAGGGCATAATCTTCCAGCGTTTTCTGTCCGATAGTTGTAAGGATCATGTAATGTGCGCCGAAAATGATCATACTGGAAACACTTAAAAAATTGGACGGGTGATTCTTCAGGATCAGGAACAAAGGGGAAAATATGGATTCACTTCCCCGTATCTTTTTCAATGTACCGGGAGAAAGGAGGATAATAGCAAGCATGGCAAGAACAATAAGTCCGCCGATGGAAAGAAAGGCTTTGTCCCATCCCACCTTTTTCACAAAAGCAACAAAGGGAAATCCCCCCGCAACCGGTCCCAGATAACCGATAAAAAGTGTGATCCCCAGAACCGTGGAAAACTTTTTCGGAAAAATATCAGCAATAAGTTTGGCAAGGGCAATAAAAACAGTCCCTGCCCCGATACCGGTGATCCCTCTTGCGGCAATAAGGAGAACCGGATCACGGAAAAAGGGGAAAAGGATACTTCCGGCAGTAAAAAGACTGCCGCCGATCAGCAATATGCGTACACCGCCGAATTTATGACACAGCAATCCCAGAACAAGCTGACTTAATGCATAACAATACATGAAGGAAGCCCCCATGGCGGCAAGTTCCCCGCCGGAAACCCCCAGAGAACTCTGCATGTCCGAAAAGACAGCTCCGGGAACAAGGACTTTGTTCATGCTCGTAAAAAACATGAGAAGAGTGGCAAAACAGAGAATGTAAAATTTTTTCCTGCGCACAGCATTTACTGCATCGATTTCCATAAGAGCAAAAACACTTTCTTTTTGATGAATAATTTTATTTTCCCGCTACTGCAGCTTTTTTCATTTCTCCGAAAGCAGCTTCAGAAAGTTTTTCCCTGAAAACAGGCAAAAACATATTTCCAAGATGACCGCCGCAATCAAACCATACCAGTTTCTTCTTCAGGGTACGGTCAAGGAACAGAATATCTTTGTCAGAAAGCAGAGGATCATCCAGATTGTGCAATACTCTCACGCGGGGATTATGTTCCAGTGTGGAAGATATTTTCAGCAAAGATGCCCGTTCCCCCAACTTTTCCAGAGTAAGACTGTCATCCTGTTTTTTCAGGAAAGGCAGCAGGATCTTTTCTGCATACCCCATCCAGTTGTAAGAATCGATCTCATCATAGAGAGGAGTTCTGCGTCCCCAGGTGTAAGGCGTTTTCAGAAACCCTTTGCCATCCGGAGAATTTTTCTGCGCGGCAAACAAAAGCTCCCGCAATTCCAGCCGCATATAGTATCCGGAGAGCCAACCCGCCTGTTCCGGAGAAAGGGGCAGCATCACCGGATTTGTCCATTTTATACTTTTTTCTTTTTCCCCCTCCTTTGTCATTGAGGATTTTTCCGCTTTCTTTACAGCATCCCGGATCCCCACTTTCCGGTTTGCCGGACGGAGAATTCCCAGCATCCCTTTTCTGCCGGAAGAAGCCAGAAAGATCTTCATGACCGCATCTCCGGAAAACTCAAAAAACTCTTTTCCGGTCATATTCCGGGGAATGTCACAGAACGAATCCATGGTTTTCAAGGCATAAAAAAGATCCGCGGGAGGATTGATGGCAATATAACGGTCGATCTTCAGAGGATTCCCCTCTTTTTCCTCCTGCGCAGCAAGGTGGAGAGTATGCACGCCCCCCAGCGAATATCCGCAGGAAATGATCCGGGACGGGGACAGCTTCAAGTCCGTCCTTATTTTTTCCAAAATCTTTTTGAAGGCTATGCGTACTTTTGCCGTATCCCGGGGAACATCTCCGGGCAGCCCCAATGAAGCAGGAATGAAAAATTCCGGATTCAAACTGTTTGCCAGAACAGCAACAGAACAGCCCTTGTCATAATATATTTCCGCAAGAGCCTGCAGCATACCCGCCCGGTAATGTCCGCCGGCTCCGGGCAGAAGAAGAACAAGAGGCGCATCCGGCTTTTCCTTCCGGTACCAGATCTGGAAGATCATTTCATCTTTGGAATCTTCTCCATCCATCAAATGCACCGTTTCTGTCCGGGCTTCCGGAACAAAATCTGAATTCCACAAAGAAGTTTTGATCCACCAGCCGGCATTATTCTTTTTCACCCGGAAAAATGCTCCTTTCAATGTATCCACAAGCGGATTCTGTGCGCCATAGATCCGGGCGGCTTTCACAAGCTCTCCCTGATACGCGATCTGCGGAAAAGTTCTCTTCCCGAAATCGGAGGGCGGCATCTGCACAAGTTTATGATGGAAATTTTCCACCTGTGCATACCGCATAAGGGTACGCAGAACTTTTGCCGTCTCATACGCATCACAGGCACTTTCCGTCAGGGAATTGTAAGTGTCATAGGAATTTACAGCACTGTTGACAGAGGTAAGGTATCCGACATAGGGAATATAACTTTTCACATCAGTGGCACGGTCAAAAGTCACTCCTGCCGTATCTCTTATATTGCTTGATGCAAAGAAGGGAAGAATAAAATAGCAGCCGGGACCGATATTCCAGTACCCGAATGCCTGACCGAAATCCTCATTTCTGCGTTCCAGTCCGAACCAGGCATCCGCAGGATCAAAAAATCCGGCAAGCCCGATGGTACTGTTTGTGAGAAAACGGAGCAGTTCCACACCGGAACCTTTGAACTGCCCCTGCAAAAGACAACTGAACATACGGGAGGGAAAAGCAAGATTGTCTGCTGCATAATCAATGCGTTTGATGACCTCCCTGGGAAGTATGGATCCATATACATATCCGACAGGTCTGACAATGTAATGCATACAGAAATCCGTACAGGCAAACATGGCACGGTTGAAAGGCTCTACCGGATCGTTCCCGGCAAGAGCTTTCGTTATATTGCTTGCGTTCCAGTCGATATTTTTCTTTTCCCCTGTCCCGTCGTCAAATTCAGGAACGGCACGGCATCCGGAAATCAGAAAAACACACAGGAAAAGCAGAATAAAAGAACAACTGCGGAGTAAATCGTTTCGTTTGATGTTCATTCGATCACCTGGATCATCCGTTAAAATCATTTATTTCCGCCCGCAGCAGATTTCTCCGCAGGAGCATATTTCTTGAGTGTGGCAGGTGCAGAAGATAATTTGCGTCTGCGCAACTCTTCATCCTCGGTCTCTTTTGTAATGTTCAGCAAAGCAAACATGGCAGGCTGTTTGCCGGTGATGATGGCTACTTCCACTCCGGAACCGAATTTCAACTGGAATCCCTCCGGATCCAGTTCCACTTCCACGATATAACGCACCTGACCGGGATCCTGATCGTCAGGCACATCGCTTATCCAACGGACTTTTCCGATAAATTCCCCGTATTGCAGACGGTTATATACATCACTCGTCACTCTTACCAGCTGTCCGGGTTTCACCTTTCTCACCACATTGGCATCCACCTTGCATCTTGCTCGGCTTTCACTGCCGGCAGCAATGATTGCCGCTACTTTCCCCCGGGCTACATACCAGGAATTTTTGGAAGGCAGAAGGACAAGTCTTCCATCAGCGGGAGCAACAAGACGGCAATCCCGGATACATTTCTGCAGAAAGGCAAGTTCCGCTTTCTTACCGGCAAGTTTCGCCTCAACAAGCGCGATCTCCCGTTTTGCTTTGGCAATATACAATTTTCCCAGACCGCTGTTGACGATCTGAAGATTCTTTTTCACTCTTGCCAGCTCCCCTTCCCCGGCGATCGCTTCAAGTTCCACTTTCTCGAATTCAATGAGGGAGATGGCACTTACCAACTGAAGTTTTTTGGATCTGTCCAATCTTGCCATCAGCCTTTTATTGCGTTCAAACGCCTCTTTATGGTTCATCTCTGCATACCAGAGATCTTTGGGGAGCGGTTCCTTTTCCAGAATGGCAAGTTCAGTTTTTTTAAGTTCCAGTTCAGCGGCAAGTTCCCGTATGGCAGCTTCTGCGGCAATCGAGGATGCCTCATAGGCCCGGGTATCCAGTTCTGCGATCACATCTCCGGTCTTTACATCGTCCCCTGTACGGAAATTGAACTTTGTC
>JAFVRL010000017.1 GCA_017504325.1 Lentisphaeria bacterium
AGAAGGCGGATCATGGTATTTCTGCCGTTGAAAAAGGAATGAAAAAGATGAAAAAGAACATTACAAAAGCAAGTTATACAGCCATTCTTTTCCTTCTGGCTTTTCTTCTTTCCTCCTGTACAGTTGTACGGGAAAATACAGAGGAACCGGTAAAATTGAAAAATGCTCTGGAAGAGATCCGGAAAAATAAAGCAGGAGGAAAAAGTAAAACAGAAGCTCAAAACACGGGAAAGGATGAGGCAAAGATCCTTGAAGAATATAAGTACGGCAGAAAACTTGTAAAGGCATTTATTGCCGGAGAGAGCCGTACATTCGTAAAACTTCTTCCTGCCAGACTGCAGAAAGAATTTGATCATAAAAAATTTGAAGCCACAAGGAAAGCTGTGATTGAAACCATTGGAGAACCGGTCTCCTACCGTTATATCACAGCATTGGAAATGACCTCTGTGACTCCCCATATCTGGGCAATACGCTTCAGCAGGATCAGCCGGGATGAAAAGGAGGAATATTTCAGCGAAATGCTTTTCAGGGTCATTACCGGAACACTGGATGGTAAACCCTATATCATTGGTTTTAACTTTTTCTGAATTTATAAAAATCAAATAAAACATCTGCTGAAAAATTCTTTCCTTGTGCAACAGAGTCGCTGATACCGGTTCGGTATCGGACAGGGGAGGGATTTTTTGCAGTAAATTCCAGGAGGAATAATGAAATTCAAATGTGTCAACACATTGCTGGCGATCCTTTTTGTCAGCACATTCTGTGCTTTTGCTCTTAAAGGCGCAGAAAAAACAAATGCAGTAAAGGATACCGAAGGTGTCCGTACGATCCGTTTGCTTCAGGATGATGCACATGTGCGTTTTGAAAGCAAAGTGTATGTTCTTTCCAAAGCATCCGCACAGGACATTCTGCCCTTTGTCCGTTCTGCTGTTGCAAGGTATCATGTCAATTCATCTGTGAGCATCATCACTGACGGAACAAAGCGTCAGGCGATCCTTGTTTCCACCGGAAAAGAGTTTCTCCCCTATGTGAATGCCATTGTTGCCGCTCTTGACCGTGCCGGAAAAAACAGCGGTAAAAATGATATTTCAGGTACCGGACTTATGCGTATAGCCTATGCTCCCTCCTACCGTGCCGCCACGCAGTTTTCTTCCATTATAGACAATATCCTCTCCTCCGGAGCAGGCAGGGCCTATGTGAATACCGATACCAATACCATTTTCTGGCGCGATCAGAAGAAGGCTGCGGAAAATACTCTTTCCTGGCTTACCAGACTTGACCGTCCTCTTCCCCAGGTCTCTATCCGTCTCAATTATTACGAATTGAGAGACAGTGACCTGAAAGACTGGGGACTGGATTATCTTGCATGGAAAAACGGTCCCGGAGTAAATCTTTTGAATGTAGGATACAATGCCGGAAAACTTGCTGTCAATGAAGTCCTCAACGGCGCCAGTACACTGGTAAGTTTTGCAGGCGTCAATACCTGGGGGCTGGGCGGCTTTTTCTCTGCCCCCTCTTTTGATTTGAGTTTTATCCGCTGTCTTCAGCAGTCCGGTAATGCCAGTATTACCGCTCATGCAAGTCTCACCATGCTCAATACTCCTGTTGCCACAGAAGATGATTATATCGCCCTTCTTCAGAAACAGGCAAAGAATCCTGCTTCCGCCCAGACCCTTTACCGGGTAAGCATGACTCCCGAATATCAGAACATCTCCAAAAATACTCTGGGCAGATCTCTTATCGGAAAGAGCTATTATGAAGATGCCAATGGTAATAAACACGGTGATCCCCCGGAACTGGAGGCAAAGTTCCTCAACCCCTTTGTCTGTTTTGAGATCGGCAAAAAAGATGAAGATAAAGATGGGTTCATCCCCTCCAATCCTGAATTTTACGCCCGCCCCAACCGTCTGAAAAACAATGGCGGAGTGATCTTTGATTATTCCCTCAACTTCAAAGGCGTCGTGGAACGGGGCAATACCGGAACGGAATTGAGCAACTCCACCGTGTTTACCGGTTCTGCCACATTGGGTTTCGGGTTGGAAAAAGTGCTTGCTGTGTATGAAAAAGAAAATGATGTGGAACAGACCATCGGACTGCCTGTCCTCTGCCGTATTCCCGTTCTCAAATATCTTTTCAGCACAGTGACTACCATCAAGGAACGCACCTATATCATTGTTACTGCCGAGGCGGAACTTATCCATCCTGATGCTTCCGGATTGAAACCTGTCAGTGAAAGCACCGGGATCAAACGCCGTATTGAAAATCCTTTCAAGGTCGAAAAAGAAGGAAATAAATAACCATGAAAAAAATCGTTTGCAAATATATCGTTCTTTCCACAGCGGCAGTCCTTCTTGCCGGTTGCCATAATCAGAACACCAGTTCCCGCCCTGTATTTGTTCCTTCTGCCGGAAGTATGAACAATACACCTGTGCCTCTTTCCATTACTCCCAATGCTATTGCCGGCGTTCCTAAAAATCTCAACAGCAGTGTCAGCGGCGGCTATGCCCCCACCAATGTGCAGGCACAGTTGAAGATCGATGTAAAGGAAGGCACAAAGGAAGTCAAAGTCATCCGGGATAATACCGATCCTTTTGTGATCACCAAGCCCTATGTCCTTAAATATGCTGATCCCTATGCTGTCCGCAGTTATCTGGAAGCCGCAGTGGGGGCCCGCAGTGTGGCAAGCAGTCCTGCACAGGCTACTGCTGTAAAATATGCTGATGGTACAGGAGTTGTTCTTGTGGCTGCCGAGGCCTACCGTTTCCAGGATTCTGAAGACGGCAAAGGCATTGATAAGATCGTAAAGGCTCTGGACAGACCCAATCTTTCTTTCCTGCCTGAAGCGGATATCCATATTTATTTCCCCCGCATCAGCAGAGCGTTCACTTTGAAATCCATGCTGGAAAAAGTGGGTTCTTCCGCTACGGACAGTCAGTTTGCCGTTCTGCCCGGTTCCATTATGGTGGATGCGGAACTTAACGCCCTTATCGTAAAAGCTCCCAAATGGAATTTCCTGGATATGCTTGCCATGCTCCGTAAGTATGACAGACCCATTCCGGAAGTGAAAGTCTCCTACCGTGTCATTGAGATCTATGCAGAAAATGATGACAGGATCGGTATAGACTTCCAGAGCTGGAAAAACAATGACGGTGTGGATCTCTTTTCCACCGGTACTATCGCCCGCCGCAACTGGGGATCTTTCTTTACTTCCGGCATCCAGCCCACCGGCAGCAACGATACCTATTTCTGGAACTTCAATCCCAAATGGAACACCCGCTATCTGGACTTCCTCACCTCCATAGGCAAAGCCAAATGCCTTGCACAGGGTGTGATCGTTGCCCAGAACAGAAAACCCTCCAGCATTCAGGTGAACAGCGGTTTCTTCTATGACCGTACCAGTTATATCGCAGGTGCAAAATCCATTGCTGAAGGTACAACCGAATTTGCCTATACCGATGTAAATCCTGATACCATCCAGCGTGAAGCCGTTACCAAAATCATGCCCGGCGAGATCCTCAATAAGTTCTACTCCGGTCTGGATTCTTCTGAAAGGTATTTCTACTATTTCACTCCTGCCGGATATACTCTGCGTATGATGGGGACACAGACCACCACCAATACTTATAAAGACGCTTCTGCCGTAGCTTACAAGACCGCTTATGATAAAGCCTATAATACCATTTATCAGACGGTTCTCACCCAGAATCTGCAGGAAGTTGCCGCCGGAAAAATGTCTCCTGAAAGTGCTGTGACCGCTGCAAAAGCTGCTGCCGATGCACAGGTGAATACGATCCTTGCCCGGCAGGGGATCGGTCAGCCCGGAAGTCCCCTTTCCCAATTCCTCACCGGAACAGTGAATGCAGATGGTTCCATGACCACCGGTACTTACACCAATGTGGACTGGACAAGCCATGACTCCGCTCCCGGGATCATTCACGGCGGACTTCAGTACCCCATGGTGAAAGACGGTTTCAAATTTGAGTTGAGTGTTCTGCCTGTTGTTACCGGAAAAGCTGCCAAGATCCGTTTCGATCTTGCCAGTATCTCCCTTCTCGGCTGGAACTCTGACGGCTCTGCCCGTACAAGCAAATCTGAAACAGCTACAACTGTTCAGATCGGCAGAAATGCAAAAGAATTTGTTATCGGCGGTTTGAGAAAATCGGAATCCGTCCGCGGTACGACCGGTTTGCCCTTCCTGAAAGATTTGAGCGTTGTCGGCAGATTTTTCTCCACCGAATCTGAATCCATCAAACAGTCCCAGCTGGTGCTTATTGCCCGTATCGAACCTGTGGAAACAGATACACAGATCTCTGAAAATCTGCGTAAGGATGTAAAAGATATGGTCAAAGGCGTGAATAAAGGCATGTCCAGTCGCGTAGGAAATATGTTCTTCGGTCAGTACGGTCTGGATGAAGACAGAGGACCCCGCAAGGAAAGACTTGAACGCGTTGGAAACATCATCAACGATGAGTATAAAGAACTGAAATAAATCAAAGAAAATGATCCGGCAGATCCGTTTCTGCCGGATCATGGAAAACGGCAAAGGAGAACAGACATGGAAAAAAAGAATACCATACACCTTTCCGGAAAAAAAGATGCTGCATCCGGAAAGGAGCTTTGCGTGACAAATCCCGTTCAGGGACCTGTTGAGGTTTTCAAAAAAATGTGCCGTCTTCTGGAAACCTACCGGCATAAATTTCTGTGTGAGGACCGGAAACATTCTTCCGGTATCGTCTCCATCCCCCAGCAGCAATATACTCATCTTATGATGATCCGTTTTGCCTTGCCCTGCAATCTTTCAAAGATCATGGAGATCACCGGATTGACTTCTGCCGGTGCCTCTCTTTTTGTCAATAAACTTGTACAGAAAGAGATCCTGATCCGCATTGAAGATCCCAAAGACAGACGCAATGTCATCATCTCTCTTTCTCCTGCTGCCAAAGAGGAGATCGGAGAGATCGATAACCGTTTGAACCGGTATTTATGCAAGCATTTTGAGTCCTGTACGGAAGAGGAACTCCTTATTTTACAGAAAGCAAGTCTTATTGTCTGCAGTAAGTTGAACGCTCTTCCCGGTAATAAGGATTGAGTTTTCTGCTTTCCGGTTATACTGTCAACCCGGGGTGCTGTTACAGCCTTCCGGGATTTTTTTTGCAGTTGAGTGTGACATAATGTCTCTTATTCTAATATTTTTTTGGTATGGAGATGTGGGACATAATGTCTCTTTTGCTTTGTCTGTCTTTTCTGCCCGGTGAATGAGAAAAAAGTAAAACGGGAAAAATATGGGAGAGGTTTTTCTGTATGTTTCCGGGCAGATCCGGGGAATGTATCTGAAAAGTTGGCACGCTGTTTGCTATAAGGAAAAGTGTGCTTCAGAAAATCAGGATCCGGTCCGGGGGAGACCGGGAAAAAATAACAAAAGGAGGCAGGAATGAATATGCTTGCAAGAAACGAAAACAACTGGGGCAGGGAACTTAAAAATTTCAACAGTATGATGGATCTCTTCATAAAAGAGATGGGGTTGAGACCTGCAAAATGGTTTGATGAGGCTCTTGACAATCATTTGCAGGTGACTGTGGATGAAAAAACAGTAACGGCTGTTTTGCCCTGCGCCGGATGCAAAGGAAGTGATTTTGAAGTGGAAGTTGTGGGGGATATGCTCAATGTGACTTTCAAACACTCATCCTGTAATTGCGGAGAAGAGGGGAAGGAAGAGAAAAAGGAAAAACATTTTATAACAAAGGAACGCTGTATCAGGGAATTTTCCGAAAGCATCCGTATTCCGGTTCCTGTAAACGGACTTGAGGCAACGGCAAAATATGAAGATGGCGTACTTTCCGTAATCATTCCCAGAGTGGGAGTGGAGGAAAAAAAGCTCCATACCGTAAAAGTCAATGGTTGATGACCGTAAAGATATAAATATACTGAAAGGAGAATGAAAAATGGAAGAAAACAAAGAAAAGATCAATGCAAATTGCTGCAGCGGAGAAGAAAAAGAAAAATGTGAATGCAAAAAATTTTCTCTCCCGGAAAAGTATTTTGAAGTGATGCCGGCAGCGGATATTGCCGATGATGAAAACGGTGCAGAACTTTTCCTGGAAGTACCCGGTGCCAACGCCGGTACTGTGAATGTGGAAGTGAAGGATCGCATCCTTTCCATCACTGCGGCAAGTACTCTTTACCGTCACAGTGTTCCTGTGGTATATAAAAGGGATTTCCGGCTTTCGGATGCTGTGGAGATCTCCGGCATCGGTGCTGTGACCAAAGATGGACTTCTTACCATCACACTTCCCAAATCGGAACGGGCAAAGGTGCATCGCATTCCGGTGCGTTGACAGAGACCTGTTTGACGACAGCAAATAACAGACTGCTGCATATTCCTATGGGTATGCAGCAGTTTTTGCTGTATGGAAATACCATGCTTCTGTCTGCTTATCCGGAATATTGTAAAAAGAGTTTCTTTGCCGGTGAAACTTCTTTTTCAGTCTTTTTACTCACACTTTTCATAAGATCATGAAATTGTGTAAATAGGGGAATTTTTTCTTCAGTGAGCTGAAAATAAGGGTAAAATCAGGTAAAAAAGCATTTTTTTTTGTTTTTTTTATGGATTTTTGTTATTTTTGAGTTGATTTTGTTTCCTGTATATGATACAGTTAAGTAACCGAGGGATCCAAAACCTTTAACCGTAAACAAAAAGGAGTGTCGCATGAAATTTTACAATGTGAAGAAAAAAGCTTCCGTCACCATCAAAGATTCTGAATGCACAAAGGTCGTCTACAGAAAAGAAACCAGCAAAGGTGTGCAGGAACGCTATGCTGCAAGAGCTGTTGACAAAGATGGTATGAAACTTACCAAGTTCCTCTCCAAAGCAGATTTTGATGCTCTTAAATGCAAAGAAGTCAAAGCCTGATCTTTGATTCTTTTGACGGAAAACCCCGGTTCATCCGGGGTTTTTTTGTGCCTTGAAGACAGATGCCTTTTTTCTGTATTGCCCCGGCGTACAGGAAAACTGTTTTTTGAACTGTCTTGTGAAAAGCGGGATATTTTCGATTCCGCAAAGGCGGGCGATCTCATTGATGGGCATGGTCGTATTTGCCAGATACCAGCAACCTTTGTTGAGTTTCAAGGTGATGAGATAGGCTATGGGGGTGGTATCGTATCTTTCCCGGAAAAGTTTTGTCAAAGCATACTTTGTTGTATGGAACTCATTGAGGATACTTTTCAGATCTTTATATTTTTCCGGCGAAATGGATAAAGTATGGGGAATGGCGGTAAATGTATCCGGGATATGGATAAGTCCGTTTTCCAGAACAAAAAAGTCATAGACAAGTTTATAAATATTGCTGGAAATATCACTGGAAAGAAATTTTCCGTTTTCAAGGATGAGATCAAGAATGGATTTATAAATACTTTTCACCCGTTCCGGATGTTTGCTGTGGCAGATAAAAAATCCCTCTTCGGAAAAATTGAGGAAATGCTGAAGAAGGCGGTTGGTTTTTATGGTAAGATATTTTTTCACCATGGGAACATTTTTCTGTGACTGCATCCTTATGGTAATAATATCTGTTTTGTAAAAGAGCAGATCATTTTCATGCAAATGAAATGATTTTTCTCCGAAAGAAACCGATAATTGC
>JAFVRL010000207.1 GCA_017504325.1 Lentisphaeria bacterium
GTACCGTTTCCGGAGAGTCAAAGCTGACAACTTATAGGAAAAAGGGATCTTTTCCGGCAGAAGCCGCAGAAAATTCATCACATGGATCCCCTCGCCTTCCAGTACAAGCTCCACCCCGTCTTCATTGTAGGCGGCATAACCGGAAACGATATATTTACACTCCGGAACAAGCCGCCAGAGAAGAGGCATGAATCCACCCTGATTCAAGTCGCCTTTCAACTGAAGTGTAAACCGTTCTTTCATATTCACTCCGACTTTTTTCCCATCTCATTTCTGAAGGAAGCCAAAGCCTCCGGAAAAGGACTCAGGGAGCGTTCCAGAATACCGGCACAACATCCGAGTACGATCCCGTAATTGCTGAACGGAACCTTTGCCTCCGCCGCCTTGAGTATCCTTGCCCGCATCTCTCCGGTATTGAAAGAGCATGCACCGCAATGGATCACAAGATCGTATCCGGAAAGATCATCCGGGTAATCATGTCCCTGCACATGGGAAAAGACAATATCTGCCTCTGGAAGTTCCCCGTTTCCGATCCGATTGCGCATTTTTCTTATGGCATTGGGGATCTTCACTCTTCCGATATCCTCCTGAAGCGGATGATGGGTACACGCTTCCGCAATAAGCACTTTTTTCAAAGGCGTTTTTTTCAGTAGTCTCGCCGCCCCTGCCGCGCACAGGGAAAGATCCCCTTTCATCCTTGCCATAAGAATGGAAAAAGAGGTAAGAGGGATCTGCACAGGCACAAGAGGAGCCACCTCCCGGAAAACCTGGGAATCGGTGATGACAAGAGCCGGCGGTGTTTTCAGATTGGCCAGAGTTTTCTCCACCATATCCGTTTTTACAGCAATCACACAGCAATTTTTATCCAGGATGTCCCGTATTGCCTGTACCTGGGGCATGATCAATCTGCCTTTGGGGGCTTCAATATCAATGGGAGTGACCAATAGTACCGTATCGCCTTCTTCAATAATATCCCCCACCATCCGCACGGATGAGAAAAACTCCCCGGGAGCGTGTTTCACGAGAAGAGACCGTAAAAGATCCATCCCTTTCCCCGTAACAGTATCGGTGCATACAAAGGGAATCTTTTTCTCTGTAAGATCCTCTTTAAGACTTTCTGCAACGGTACATATATCACATTTATTCAAAACAGCGATAACTGCTACTTTCCTTCGCATCAGTTCTTCTGTGATACTATATTCAAAATTCCCCCATTTATCTGCCTCGGCAACGACAAAAGCCATATCCACCCTGTCCATGATCTTCCGGCTTTTTTCCTGACGCAGATCTCCTATGAGGAGCGCATCATCATCCAATCCGGCTGTATCAATAAGCAGAACAGGTCCCAGGCAATGCAGTTCCATTGCCTTTTCCACGGGATCGGCAGTGGTGCCGGGTACAGGGGAGACAATAGAAACTTCCTGATGGGTGAAAGCATTGAAAAGAGAGGATTTTCCTGCATTGCGTTTTCCGAAAAAACCGATCTGCAACCGCAATCCTTTTGGTGTTCTGAGCATTTTTACAGCCTTCCTCTCCCGGCGGGGTACTTTGTTAATATTATAACATTGTGTCCATAATATACCACAAAGTAAAATTTTTTCCAGTAAACTTTTACCGTAAAAAATAATTTCAGGCAAAATTTTTATTTTCCGTCTTCTGCAATAAAATCACGATTCGCAGGCAAAAAAAAAGAAAAAAAAACTTGATTTTTCTGTTTACAGATGTATTGTTATATACACATATTGTATTTTATCCCCGACAGGGTAAGTTCAAACAACAGAAAAACAATCAGCAAATGTCTGTTTTTCAGACAGGAGTAAAGGCAAAATGGCAAAAAAAAGATATGCAGTCTGCGGGATTTCCGGTCGCGCACTGGGAATGTTTATGTCTTCCATCGTCAACGATTTCAAGGATGTTGCGGAAATAGTGGGTCTTCTGGATATTGACACTTTGAGATTTGAATACGCAAAAGAACGTTTCCCCGAACTCAAAGATGTTCCCTGCTATCTGCCCGGTGAATTTGACAAAATGCTCAATGAAACCAAACCGGATGCCCTCCTTGTAGTCTGCAAAGACTGCCACCATGTGGATTATTTGCTCAAAGGTCTGGAAAACGATCTGGATGTTATCTGCGAAAAGCCCCTCTGCACCAATACAGAAGATGTGGTGAAGGTCATCCAGGCGGAAAAGAAATCCAAAGGCAAAGTCATTGCCACCTTCAATTACCGTTATGCCCCCATCCACAGAAAACTGCGTGAAATGCTCATCCAGAAAAAAGTGGGCCGCATCACCCATGTTGACCTCAACTGGTATATCGACATCCGTCACGGAGCCAGCTACTTCAACCGCTGGAACCGTATGCGCGAAAATTCCGGTTCTCTTTCCATTCACAAGGCAAGTCACCACTTTGACCTTGTAAACTGGTGGATCGACGGCACTCCCGAAACTGTCCATGCTTTCGGTGCCTTGAATCACTATGGTCCCAACGGTGTATTCAACCCCTCCAAAAAAGACGGCAGAAGATGTCTCACCTGCGATGAAAAAGCAAACTGCCCCTATGTGAACCGCTGGGTCTCCCGTACCAATCAGCAGGCAGCTGCCACAGAAACCCACATGTCCGAACTTCTGGGCGTGGAAAGAAAATACTCTCACGATCTGTATATTCCCGACCGCTGTATCTTTGATTCCGAAATCAACATCCACGATACCCTCATCGCCAACGTGCGTTACACCAATGGTGTCCTCCTGAACTATTCTGCCAACTTCTCCACTCCCTGGGAAGGCTACCGCCTTGCCATCAACGGTACCCATGGAAGGATCGAATGTGAAGAATGGGGCGGAGTGGGCCATGAAAGTTTCCCCATGCCCGGAACCGGTAAACGCTCTCTGGATTACTACCCCATCTTCGGATCCAAAGAAACCCA
>JAFVRL010000208.1 GCA_017504325.1 Lentisphaeria bacterium
AAAGAAGCGGAAAAACTTCACCTTGAAGCATTGCAGATCGTCAGAGATCTCTGCAATATCCCCGCCCCCTCCCACCACGAGGAAAAACGCGCGGAATACTGTAAAAACTGGTTTGAGAAAAATGGCTTCAGCAATGTAATGATCGACGATGCACTCAATGTCCTTGCTCCCGTAAATCTTGACCTTGCCTCCAATGACACCTTTACCGTTATGATGGCCCATACCGATACCGTGTTCCCGGATATGACACCCATGCCGGTCATTGAAAAAGACGGGTTCATCCACTCCCCCGGCGTGTGTGACGATACCGCCAATCTTTCCGTACTTATGGTATGTGCAAAATATTATAAAGATCATCTGCCCTCCGATGCGGAAAAGATCCTTTTTGTTGCCAATTCCTGCGAAGAAGGTCTGGGAAATCTGAAAGGCAGCAGAAAGATCATGTCCGATTACGGAAAAAGAGTGGAAAAATTTGTTTCTCTGGATTCCAGTTGTATGCACCGTATGGTCTGCAAAGCGGTGGGTTCCCACCGTTACAAAGTAAGTGTTGCCACAGAAGGGGGACACTCTTTCGGGAATTTCGGCAACCGTAATGCCATCCATACTCTTGCAAGTATGATCGATCTTCTTTATACCGTCAAAGTCCCCAAAGAAGGGGACAGCACCACTACTTACAATGTAGGTCTTATTTCCGGCGGGACTTCCGTAAACACCATTGCCCAGAATGCGGAAATGATGTATGAATACCGTTCCGACAATAAGGAATGTCTGGCAAAGATGCAGAATTATTTTGAACATGTCATTGAAACATTCCGGGCGTCCGGGGTAAAAGTGGAAGTGGAAAAAGTGGGCGACCGCCCCTGTGCGGATAAGATCGCAGATGAAGATTTTGATCCCCTCAAGAACCGTTACTTTGCCTCCATAAAAGAAACACTGGGCATGGAAGGCGAAGAAAGATCCGGTTCCACAGACTGCAATATTCCCCTTTCCATGGGTATTCCAGCCATCTGTTTCGGTGACTGCCGCGGGGCGGGAGCCCACACACGAGAGGAAAAACTGGAAACAGCAAGTCTGCTTGACGGTACAAAACTTTTCCTGGATTTCCTTTACAGAAGGTAAAAACTCAAAAAAAAAACGGGAATTGCTTTTTTTTTACTTGACAAATATATTTTTATGATGTATTTTCAGGTAGTTACAAGGATGAAAAAATAAATTTTTACTGGTGGGATATGTTTTTTTTTCATCTGAAAAAAGTCAGGAAGATATTTTACAGTCTTCTGAAAAAGAAATATATAAATTTTAAGGAGTATTACAAATGAAAAAACTTTGTTTCATTGCAGTCGCTGCACTTCTCGCCTTCAGTCTTTGTTCCTGCAAAAGTGTTTTCTCAAGTGACGGAGCAACCTTGGTTCCCCAGCCTGAAGCCTGTCATCCCGGTTATGCGGCAGTTCTTCAGCACAAAGAAGTTCGTGTTGCAGGTAAAGCACAAATCAATGTTCTTTTCGGTTTGTTTGCCTGGGGTGCAGATGGATTTGCAGACAATTCCAAACTCTCTTTTTTCTCCTTCCTTCCCTCTGCAGAAAACTTTGCAAAAAGTGCAGCTGTTTACGATGCCTGTCAGAAAAACAAAGTGGACACTCTTGTGGGAACCCGTTATACTGTAGCCGTTACAGATTATTTTGTATTTAAAACTGTAAAATGCGATGTTGCCGGTTTCCCCGCAAAAATGACCGGACTTAAGAAAAAATCTCCCTATGCCATCATAGGTAAAGATGGTAAAGCATCTATCTATTGGCTTGCTGAAAAACCTGTTGTCGTCAAGTAACAGAATTTTTCACTTTTTACATCCCACCGCCTCCGGTACTCCGGAGGCTTTTTTACTTTTGATACCGGTAAAAACACAAATGAACAGAAAAATTTTATTTTTCACTTGAAAAAGACAGTTTTTATTTTATCTTATCTTCCCGGAAAATATTATCTCAAAGCACGAGGAGAGAAAAAATGCCCGGAGAATTTATCGGTTATCTGAATGGTTCCGACCCGCTGTACCCTTATCTCAAAAATGAGATCTTCCCCCAGCTGGGGTGTTCCTGCCCCCAGGGGATAAAAGTATATAAGACAAACGGTTCCAATGAGGTATATGTATATGAGGATGCCTCCAATTCACAGAGAGTTGTGGGAAAGTTTTTCTATTCGGAAAAGATGAAAGACTGGGATCTTGCCTGGAAAAGACTGGACAGGGAATACAGAAATCTTCTGGAATTCCGTTCTTATCTGGATCCAATTTATCACTATGTGGCAAAACCTCTGGGCAGAAATGATGATCTCAACCGGCTTCTTGTGGTGGAATACTGCTACGGGGAACCGCTGGAAGAGATCATTATACGCTCCATAAACAATAAAGATGAAGCTCTCCTTTTCGGAAAACTCAAAGCCCTTGCCTATTTTCTGGCAAGAGTGCATAATCTTTCCGCAGCGGAACATACAGCGGATTTTGAGAAGGTCTGCCAGTATTTTTATACGGTTCTATCCCAGTTGGAAAGTATCACGGATGCGGGGGAAAGAGAGTATATTGCCTCCCTCTGCCGCCAATGGCATGATGATCCTCTCATGTGGCAGGACAGGGAAGTTCTGGTTCATGGAGATGCCACCCCGGCAAACTTTTTCTTTGGCGATGATATTCATGTGATCTCTTTTGATATGGAACGCAACCGGCGTACCGACCGGATGTTTGATACAGGCCGTCTTGCAGCGGAACTGCAGCATTTCTTTTTCCGTGCCACAGGAAACATTCAGGAGGCGGAAAAATATATCGGACATTTCTACTGGGAATATGCCTGTCACTTTCCTGACAGGGAAAAAGCCTTTGAGTCCATTACCAGAAGGGCCCCTTTCTATATGGGGATGAATCTTTTGCGTATTGCCAGAAATACTTATCTTTCCCTGCCGTACCGCAGAAACCTTATTGAAGAAGCCAAAAAGACTCTTTACAAAAAGTGAATGGAGT
This sequence comes from Lentisphaeria bacterium, assembly GCA_017504325.1. Classification (GTDB taxonomy): domain Bacteria; phylum Verrucomicrobiota; class Lentisphaeria; order Victivallales; family UBA1829; genus RGIG5327. The sequence goes on from JAFVRL010000208.1 coordinate 3,008, forward strand.
ACAGAATGATCAAAGGATTGCTTTTCGATCTCAACGGAACTCTCATTGATATATGCACCAATGAGGAGGATTTCCATACATACCGTGTTACAGCAAACTTTCTGGATTATTACGGAGTGAAAATAACGCCGGAACAGCTCAAAGATAAGTTTTTTGCTCTCAATCACAGACAGAGGAAGGAAAGCAAAGAAAAATTCCCTGAATTTGATGCGGCAGAAATTTTTTATGAGATCATTGAAAATTATGCGGTAAATGCGTCCGGAAAAAGCGGTGAGGAAAAACATTTTCTTGCGGAAACTGTTTCAAGAGTATTCCGGGCGGCATCCAGACATCATCTGGCATTGTATGACGGAGTAAAGGATATTCTGGATATATTCAAAAATAAATACAAAATGGGTGCGGTTTCCGACGGACAGAAATTATGGGCGGAACCGGAACTTGAAAGCTGCTCTCAGGAAGGATATTTTTCCTTTGTCCTTGTTTCCGGTTTTCTGGGATTCCGCAAGCCGGATAAAAGAATGTTTGAAATGGCAATCGAAAAAATGGGACTTCCTCCGGAAGAGATCCTTTTTATCGGCAATGATATGTACAGAGATGTATATGGTGCAGAAAATGCCGGACTCAAATGTGTCTTTTTCAAATCCAATCAGGGCGACCACTCTTTTCACGGGGCGGAACCGGACTATATCATCTACCATTTCCGGGAACTTGTCAATGCCGTAAACTTTATCAATTTACAGGAAGAAAAGAAAAATGGATAAGAATAAACATTTCCTTGCCGACAGAAACAAAATCCTCATAAAAAGAGATCACAGCAATACGATTTACTTTATGAGCCGGTATTCCGATACGGAAAATACGGTTACAAGATATATTGAAGGAAATGAATTAAGTTACTTCCTTTCCAAAGATCTCCCGCTGGAAGACTGGAACAGTAAAGGCAGACTTTTTGCCCAAAGCTGGGATAATCACGCACCGTGGATCTTTGAAAAACACGGGATACTGGGAGCCAACCACGGAAGCTACTTTACTTTCCGGATCGAAACACTCCGGCACTGGCTTTTTGAAGCGGACATCGGTAAAATCCTTACCGATGATGAAGGCAATTCCTTTATCATCCTTTCCATTGAAAATCTGAGTACCTTTTACATCCACAGCATGATTCCGGAAGGGGATGAACCTTTCTGCGATCATGTCACAGGCACACTCCATATTGAAGGGAAAACCATTACCCCGTCAAAGGTGACAAGATGGATGATGAATGGAGTTCCCGGAGGTCAGATATCCCCCCATCAGAGATATAATAAAATAACACTTCTTGCAGACGGAAAAGAGGAAATCAAAGAAGGGGAAACAAGAGAGTGCGCTTATGCAGAACTTTCTGTGGATATGGATTTGATTTTCCCTGATGAACTGATCCGTTATCTCCAAAAGAATCCGGGAAAATATGTTGCCCCCAATGCTTCTTTCTTTGACAGTACGATCAAGTGTGAAATGACCACATTCTTCCAGTCGGGAAGCTGCCGCAGGATCAGAAATAAAGTCACCTTTCTCAAAGATATTCCGGAAGCCTTCCATTACGGTATGATCCAGTACTATAGTGAAATACCTTTTTCCCTGCATGAAAAAATGGTTCCCGGATTCCGGAAATTTACAGAACAAGGTATGGAAACCGATCTGGATACATTATGGAAATTCCCCTGCGGGAAAGGCTATATAAAACGATTGAAAAAAGAGGATGCAGCAGACCCGGAAAAGCTGCCCAATATCTTTATCGACCAGTTCGGTAATGAAGGGAAAAGGGCACTTGGTGTATCTCTTTCCTACTCTTCCACCTGCGGGATCACAGCACGGGGAAATGAAAAGGAAAGAGGAGATATTCTTCTTTATCTGTATCAATCAGGGAAAATCTATCCTTACGCCTGTGAAAGATCATCGGCAAAAGCCGGGGAAAGTTTCACTCTCCACGCTTTCCACCAGTATTTTCTTCCCGGAGAAAATGGCACAAGCATTTTCCACCGTCAGGAGGAGGATGGTTATTTTCTCTATGCGGTGTTTCCGGGCAAAATTGGTGAACATCCCTTTTCCCTGCCCGCATTTCTCTCCGGAAAAGAGTTTAGCGTTCAGGAAAAAACAGAAGGAGTCTCTGTTGAAAAAAAACCGGGCGCACTCTGTTTCAGAAGTACGGCTCCGGGATATATCGTTCTGAAATTCTGATTTTCTTCGAGGTAATTTTGAAATTACCTCCTTCATTTGAAAAAATGCCGGGGAAAAGCAGAACTCTCTTTATGGGAAAGCAGAAACTCTTTCAACATATT
>JAFVRL010000209.1 GCA_017504325.1 Lentisphaeria bacterium
GTTCCGGGTGCGGCATACAAATATACATTTCTCACGATCCCGGCGTGCCACCATTCATCCTGATCCTCCATGTAACAGGATTCCGACCATTTGATCACGATCACATCTAAAATATTTTCCCCTTCTTTCAGGAAAGAAGTGACCTCAAATTCCCCGCCGGTACGGGAGTCCTTGGTAAAGCCCACCCGTTTTCCGTTCAATGTGGCATAAACCACACTTTCCGCACCGTCAAAGGCAAGAAATACTCTTTTATCCTTCCAGTTTTCCGGCAGAGTAAATGTTCTGCGGAAAGCTCCGGAAGGATTGTTGTTCTCCGGAACTTTCGGGGCAAGGCACTCTTCTTTTGTCCAAGGGGTGTTTCTGTTGGTATAATGGGGGTGATCGTACCCTTTCATATCCCAGCAGCAGGGAACTTGCAGAATATCCCAGGAAGTGATACTGTCAAAGGAATCGGGAATAAGAGTAGGCTTTTCAAAATATTTGAACTGCCATTTTCCGGCAAGCCCCATATAAAAAGGTCCCCGTTCCCGGCAGGAACTTTCCATTGCACTTTTCTCATCGGGAAAGTGAAAAAATATACTTCTTGCGGGCATACGGGCAAGTCCCAGAGATTCCGGACTTTGAAATGTAAGAAATTCACCTTTTGAAAACATTTTTTTATCCTTATTTTATCCTTGATTATTGATTAAAACATTCTGAAATACCGTCCGCCCCGGAAGATCCCGCCGTTGGAAAGATAATTTCCCAGAATCTTCTGAAGAGAGCTTTTCCATTCCACCTTGTCGATCCCCTCTTTTTCCGCCTTTACGCCGAATACCCGGTAAACCACATCACAGGAGGCACTTTTCGGCGGCAGTAAATATCCGCTTTTCTGAAACAGAGGCAAATTGGCATTTTCCGGCAGAAGTTCCTGCAGTACAGGATCGAAAAGCCATGATCCGCAGATAATGCCTTTAGGATGGTAAGAAGAATCTTTTCTTTTGTAAAATTCCCTGACCTTTATAAAAGACTCCTCCACCTCTTCCGGTGTAAGAGGACCAAGTTCAGGTATGTGCATATAGATGACCTCATCTCCCGGCCGCAGAATAAGTTCATATTCCTGCAAATCGACGCTGACAGTTTCCTTTTCGATCCTGCCTTCTTCCGACACGGGAAACGCCGTATAAGCTCCGAAGATCCCCCGGGGGATACAGGTAATAAAATTTGTTTCCTCTCCTTTTGCCGCAATTTTTCCCTCTTTATTCACCTCATATTTACCATTGAGCAATACACGGTATTGCCCGCTTTTCCGGTGTCTGAAAACAAGGATATCCGGAAAGGCAAGAGAGTGATTATATTCCAGACGCCCGAACCGCAGCACGATCCCGGGAAGGATACGGAATACCAGCCAGGCAAATCCGTTACTGTATTTCAACCCGTGTACGCCATGATTCCGGAAACAGTTTCTGCTCCAGGCACCGTATTCATCCAGTGCTTCGTAGAGTTTTTCCACCGGCAGATTTTTCCGGATAAAGGCTTTTTCCCCGGCAGGGATACAGGAAAGAGCAAGAAGGAGAAAAAATATCTCTTCGGGGATATTGCCGCAAAGATCTGCCGGAAAAGGACCGTTGAGAAGAGAATCATTCACTCTGCCGGAAAAACTGCTGCAGATCCCTTCTTCCAATACAGCAAGTACTTTCGTATAATTTGCCAGAAGTCCGGGAACAGAAAGCAGAGACTCTGCCGCTTGTTTCAAACAGTTTTCCGCCTCCGGTGACAAAAAACATTTCCCGGCAAGAAAAGGAAGTTTTCCAAGGATCTCCTTTCCATGCTGCGTATCTTCTGAAACACACTCCAGTAATTCCGACCATTTTATGTCCATGATTCCTCCTGCATATAAAAACAGTTGCAAAGATTGTAAAAAATCACCAATACTATACCTCTTCAGAATTGAAAATACAACGGGGACAATTTCAAAAGTTTGTTAAAACAAAATCAAAAGCCCCTTATATATCTTTCCGCTTCCTCTGTTTCCGGTGGCACAGGGGGGAGATCCCCATTCTGCTTTTAAACGATCTGCTGAAAGTAAAAGGCTCTTTATACCCGCATCTTTTTGTGATTACCGCAATGGGGATATTGGTGTATTCCAGCAGTTCCACTGTGCAAGCTGAAGCCGCAACCGTGCGATCATATCCCCCTTTTCACGGAAATACGCAGAGTCCATCCATGATCACACTACAGCTGCCTTCCAATATAAGGATCAGGATCATCCGCTGACAGATGGAAGTATCTGTCGCTTTCAAAGTCCGGGAAGACTGCCGGACAAGTATATTTTCCGGCATGAGAACAACTTTTGTAAAAAAGAGTTGCTGTTATTTGAAAATTCGGTATTCTGAAGTATAGTAAAGAGCTTGCAGAAAGGAAGAATATGGAGAAAAACGACAGGGATACCAGCCATAAAAATGACACTCTTGTCATCCTCATCCACGGATTCTGCCGGGGCGCAAAGGATATGCAGTTCTGGAAAAAACATTTAAAGAAGACTTTTCCCCATATCCTGACCCCGGATCTGCCGACCCGTTACTCTTCTTTTGAAAGGTGTCTGCAGGTTCTTACGGAAGAGATCTCTGCGGCATCTCCGGAACAATATAAAGAATTATGCATTGCCGGACACAGTATGGGAGGACTTCTTGCAAGAGAATATCTCGCCCGGAACTGTCCGGCTAATGCCGGAAAGCTCATTTGCGTCGGGACACCCCATTACGGTTCCCGTCTGGCGGATATAGCTCTTCTCCTGCCCGGAGCCGGCCGTATATGGAAACCGCTGCACGCTTTGAAACTTTCCGCCCGGAAAGTCCTTACAGTCCCGCCTGTCGCCGGACTGGAAACAGCCATTATCGTAAGTACAAACAATGGTCACTGGCCGGGAAAGCTCTTTTTAAGCAGGGAATCGGACGGTCTTGTGGAAAAACATTCCGCTCTCGCAGAAGATGCAAAACATATTGCCTATACGCAGGCATCCCATATTTCCATGCAGTACGATCTGCAAACAGCGGATCTTATTCTGAAATTTTTTACAGAAAATAAATTTTGAGATAAATCCGCTCTTCCTGTTTTTTCGATGGAAATAAAATTCTTTTGCTGTATATTAATACCCATATTTACAAGATAATTCAGAAAAAGGAAAAGCAAAAATATGGCTATGCAATATTCAGAAGAAGTCCGGATATCTGACTGGAGTATCTCCTTTGATGATGCTTATACTGCTCAAGATGCCCTTCTTGCCTCCAAAACTGGCGTTCTGCCCGGAGAAAATTACACTTTTCACCTTGAAAACGGCGGAACATTCGATCTGGATGATCTGCGGAACTTCAAAGCTCCCATCAAGTCCGGAGCTTTGATGCTTTGTAAAATCTATGCAGAATATGACGGTTCTTTTTCCTTCGGCTTGGGAGTTGACTGGTGGTACACCGCCTTCGTCAACGGGGAAAGTGCCGTGGATCTGGGAATACACGGCAATAACGGTACTGTATCTATTTTTACAAATACTTTCCGCATGGATCTCAAAAAAGGGGAAAACATTTTTGCCGCCCTCACCAACCGGGGCGGTGCATCCTGGAACTTTACTTTTATGCCTCTTACGGAAAATATCATCCTCAATGCCGGACCCGCTTTAAGTACAGCCTATTTCAAAAAGGCGATCCGGAAGAATAAAGGATTGTGTGCCGCTCCCTGGGTATTCACTCCCTCCGTACACAGTGTGAAAGTGGGGGTTGTTTTCTATTCGGAAGTCATTTGCGGTATCCGTTACCGGAAAAAGGATTCTTCCGGAGAATGGACAGAAAAATGGACAAAAGGGTATGGACAGAAACTTCCGGCGGAAAATCATATTTTCGAGCTTACCGGTCTGGATGCGGATACCTGTTATGAATATCAGATCTTACAGTTGGATGAATTGACGCCCTCCATAAAGATCATTGCAAAAGATTCTTTCACAACATTCCCTGAAGAGGGCGTGGAACACTCCTTCTTCGCCTTGAGCGACACCCAGACCAACGCTTTTGCCCGGAGCCGTCTGGTAACAGATTTTATGAAAAACTGCAATACTGCCAATACGGAATTTATGGCATCTCTGGGGGATATCGATTCCGAATGTACTGACATCAATACCGTTTATTTTGATACTTATTTTTCCATCATCCGGAAACACGGGTACGATAAACCCTTTGCCATCGTAAGGGGAAATCACGAACTGCGGGGGGAATCCCAGCATTTCCCCCGGCTTTTCGGCAGAACATATTACTCTTTCCGCAGAGGGGATGTTTATTATTTCGTTCTGGATACCGGAGAGGACAAGGCAATGCACGCCGCCATGCCCCACCTTTATACCGTCCGTACCGATCTGGATGAGTATTTGCTGGAACAGAAAGAATGGCTTATGGAAGAGATAAAAAAGGAAGAGTGCAGAAAGGCAAAATACCATATCGTCCTTGCCCATGCCGCCCCCTTTGCCTGGATCTCCTCCTATTATGCGGAACGGATCGCCCTTTTTGCAAAAGATGCCTTTTACGGAAAAAATCCGGAATGTAAACTGGATCTCTGGCTTTGCGGGGATGTGCATTGTCCCTTCCGGTTTGATCCTGTTTCCGGAGAGGTTTACGGAGCATTGGGGAAAAATAACCAGATCCGGTACCAATACGTCATGGGGGAATTTGACCGGGAAAACATCTGTTTCCCCGTTTACATCAATTCCGGTCCCCGCTGCAGTACGGTGGATTTCAGTTTCACAAGAGTGGATATCCGGGAAAACGGGATCGAACTTACCATGCAGGAACCTGACGGAAAAGTTCTGGATAATACCATTTTCCGTAAAGACGGCGGTATGGAGGTGAAATATTCCTCATTCTTCCGCTATCCTTTACAGAAAGAACTGGCAGCAAGAGGAGAGGATACTCCCCCCCGTCCCCGGGAGCGTCATATCCCCTGGGAAACGATCCCCTTTGTGGATACGGTTGAATAATGTAAAAAGGATTTACTGTGATGTTTACAGGGATCGCCGCCGGATTTTTTTCGGCTCTCTTCATGAGCATAAGTTATGTATTTTCCCGGGCCTTTATCCGCAAATATAAAGATCCGGTAAGATTATCTGTATTCTCCCAGCTTGTAATGACTTGCGGCGGACTTGCCGCATTGTTCACAAGTCTTTTTTTTGTAAAAATCCCTTTTGACAATGGAAAATTCTATCTGTATCTTTTCGGGGAGGCAGCCACATTTATCACAGGACAGACAAGTTTCTTTATCCTGCTCAAAAAAGTGGAGGCAACAAGGGCATCCTCTCTTCTGGGGTTGAAACTTATCCCCCTTGCCATCATCGCCTCCCTTCTGGGACAGGATCTTTCGGTATGGCAATGGCTTGCCATCGTTTTGTGTTCCCTTGCCGCAGCAGGAATGAATCTTACCGGACTTGCCATGGATCTTAAAAGTCTTTTCTGGCTGTTTACTTCTGTGATTTTTTATGCTCTCTGCGATATATGTCTGGGGGGACTTATGCAAGTCATAGAAAGCAGCAATACCTTTATGAAATCGGTAGCAGGTATGGGGGTATGTTTCACCACTCTGGGGATCATTGCACTGGCATTTGCCGTACGGTACAAACCCTCAAAAAGAGAGCTTTTTGATGTGATCCCGTACAGTTTCTGCTACTTTTCCTCCATACTGCTTCTTCTGGTATGTTTCTGTCTTGTGGGGGTTGTTTCCGGCAATATCCTCCAGTCGGGCAGGGGCATTATTTCCATTGTGCTGGGGATCATCCTGCTTCGGCTTGGCTGGGAAAAAACAGAAGGGAAAGTTCCTCTCAAAACATGGATCCAGCGTCTTGTCATGGCATTTCTCATGCTTTGCGCCATGACCTTATATACACTGACGCATGTAAAATAAAAATCCCCCTCCGGTCATTCTCTGCCGGAAGGGGAAGTAAAAAAGTCCTTACTCATTTCTTCAGAAAAAGTTTTTCCCGGATCATTTTAAAATCTGCCTTTTTCCCCTGATAAAATACTCTGCCTCGCCCGGGTTCGAGAGTGATTTTATCTTTATCCGCCTCTTCCCCGGTAAGCAGATCATAAAGAGGATCTTTTCCGGGAAGAGCCAGAGAGAAGGTCTGGGCGGATGCCCACTCAAATCCCTGCAAATTATCTTTATCGGAATAAAGCTGGGTATTGACATTTGTCAGAATGGGATTATTTTTATCCCACCTTGCCAGAAGGGTATTGACGGGCAGATAGAATGATCCCGGCATATCCGGATGTTTGAATTCTCTCACCCACACCGTTTTGGAACTTGTTTTCAATTCTTTCCTTACTTCCTGTTTATACCAGGAGGCAAAAAGCGGGAAGAGTGCCTTTACTTCAGAAAGACATTCGCCCATTTCCGTCCAGTAAAACTGCGGTGTAA
>JAFVRL010000210.1 GCA_017504325.1 Lentisphaeria bacterium
AAGGGGGTTCTTCTGAAGGATGGAAGGCGGGTCGATGCAGAGAAAGTCATTCTTGCCGGCGGCGGTTGTGCCTGGAGTCCGCTGGGCAGTAAAAAGGGGTTGCTTCCTGCCGGAAAATGCGGGCATACTATTGTGGATGTGCTTCCGGCAGTTGCTCCTTTGCATATCCGGGAGGAGTGGGTGAAAAGTCTTGCCGGAGTATCTCTGGAAAAGGCAGAGATACTTTTGTATGAAGAAAAATCTTCTTCAGGCGGGAGGAAAAAGCGCAGAGAGATCTGGAAAACTGCCGGTAATCTTCTGTTTACCCATGACGGCCTTTCCGGATTTGCAGCATTGGATATGGCGGAGGCTGCCGGAAAAATGTGCAGAAAAAATGGTTCTGCTGCTGTTTTACTGCGTCTTTTTCCGCAGCGGACAAAAGTGGAACTTTCGCTTCTGCCGGAAATATACCGGAAAGAATACGGGAATAAATTGATCCGTTCCCTGCTTGCGGAAAGGGAGAGACTGCCCCACTCTCTTGCAGATCATATTGCCCGTCTTGCCGGTTGTGACGGGATGAGTTCCTGCCGTCTTACAGCGGAGTCGAAAGACCGGCTTCTGGCACTTTTATGCGATGGCGTTCCCCTGACAGTGGAATCTGCCGGACCAATGGAAAAGGCAATGGCAATGAGCGGCGGAGTCTCACTGAAGGAGATCGATCCCGCCACGATGGAAAGCAAACTTGTGAAAGGATTGTATTTTGCCGGAGAGGTGATGGATCTTGTTGGACCTTGCGGCGGATACAATATTCAATGGGCATTTTCTTCCGGACGCCTTGCCGGACAGAATGCGGCAAAATAAAGCCGCATTCCGCCGGAGGCGGCGCACCGTTATTTTATGGCAGTTTCTGAAGAATACACTTCTTTGCCTCCATTTCCGGTGCTTGTGAGCGGAATTGCTGGCAGCAATGAACCTTCTTATACACTTTTACATCAGAGGCAGAGTGAAACTTGCTTCATTAAAGAAAATTTTTGATAAGATGTTCTTCCATCGCATCATAAGAGCAATGAGAGGAACGGCAGGTATATTTCAGATATCCGTTTACTCTTGCAAACTGTTCTGTTTTCGGATTGATGGTACCTCTTCCTGTCACCAGTTGTCCCCACCAGCCGAAATGCCATTGGGGGACAGGTTTTTCTTCTGTTTTCGGTGACATGTTTTTGTGCCATTCTTCCGGAAAATATTTCAGGAAGGAGGGATGTTCATTGAGCCATGTCCCTGTGTAGAGATCGCTGCTGCCGTATTTGATCCTTGTTTCTTTCAGCAGCAGAAGAAAACACCTTGCCAGATATTCTTCATCGTCAAAAATGGAGTAAGGACCTACTGCGTTGGCAATATGGAAAACGATCCTTTCCGGGGCAAGGGCGGGGTGTTCGGAAGGGGGATCATATTTGAGACTTCCGCAGTTCCAGGAGGGGGGAGCTTTAACGGCGACAGCATTGGGGTAGTTGATTCGGGCTCTTTCTTTTGCAAATGCCGCGTAACGGTTCCACATTTCTTCTTCAAATTCTTCCGCCGGAAGGTGTGAAAGACGTTCTGCATCGGCAAGGAGGGCAGTACAGGTCTTATCGCTTTCCCATTCCTGCGGTGTGAGATTGAAACCGTGGTAGCGTATGGGGGTGTGATTGGTGATCAGTTCACTCAATTTTTTTTCCGGGAAACGATCCTTGAGATGTTTTGACGCAAAAAAGAATGATACTCTCGCAAATTTTTCCACATAGAGGATATGTTCCTCAAGAGTTTTAAGTTGTTTGATATTTTCCATGATATTTTCCTTCCCTGTGTTGCTGTTGAAAACTGATTAAAACTATAATGTGCCGGAACGATAATACAAGGCGGCAGGAGAAAAATATCCGGAAAAAGAAGAAAAACTTTTTGAAATAAGGAAAAAAGAAGCTGAATAGATTTGCTTTTCTGCTAAAATGGGCTATATTATGGTATGACAAAGAAAAACGGGTCGTAAAAGCTCTGCCGGGGAAGTTTCCGGGGAGTATGGATCCGATAATGCAAAAAGTATGGAGTTATAAAATGACAAAGAGAGATCTCGTAGTCAAAATCGCTGCAGAAACAAATCTGATCCAGGCGGATGTCGCTGAAGTTGTCCAGAAAACATTGGACTATATCGCAGAAGAACTTGTTGCCGGCCGTGATATCGAATTACGTAATTTCGGCGTTTTTGAGATCAAGGTTCGCAAAGGCCGGGTGGGACGCAATCCCAATAAACCCGAAGTTGCCATTGCTATTCCGGAGCGTGCTGTTGTCAAGTTCAGAGCGGGTAAAGAACTCAAGGCCCGTATTGCCAAACTTGCAAAATAAGTTTTTTCTTAACGCAAAGGCACCTGTATTCCGGAACGCCCGGTGACAGGTGCTTTTTGTTTTTATTGAACAGGAGAAGGTCCATTATGGCTAAAAATTCTGCCCCCCCTCCGGGAACAGGGGATATTTTCCCGGAAGAGATCCCTTCATGGCTTGCCATTGAAAACGGTGCAAGAGAAGTTTTCAAGTGTTTCGGTTACGGAGAGATCCGTACACCTGTCTTTGAATATACTGAAGTCTTTCAGCGCGGGCTGGGGGATGAGACGGAAGTCGTGAAAAAAGAGATGTATACTTTTGAAGACCGCGGCGGCAGAAGTCTTACCTTGCGTCCCGAAGGGACCGCCGGGGTCATGCGTGCCCTTTCCGGCACGGAAGCCATGAACGGAGTGGAGTCCCGTGTATTTTATATCGGGCCCATGTTCCGCGGCGAACGCCCCTCTGCCGGCAGAAGACGCCAGTTTCATCAGATCGGTGTGGAGAATGCCGGAAGAGTCGCACCTGCTTTGGATGCCGAATCCATTACTCTCATAGCCCGTCTTCTGGATCATGTGGGAGCGGGAGGCTATCAGATCCTTCTCAATACCAGAGGGGTGAAAGAAGACAGAAAACCTGCGGAAGATGCTTTACGGGAACATTTTGCTCCTGTTATTGATTCTATGTGCGAAGACTGCCGGGAACGGTTGAGCCGTAATGTGTGGCGGATACTGGATTGCAAGCAGCCCCAGTGTCAGAAACATATTGAAGCAGCTCCTGATGCGGCAAGTCTTTTCGGGCCTGCCTCCAGAGATTACTTCAATGAGGTCTGTGACATTTTGACAGATCTGGAGATCCCTTTCAAGATCGAACCCAGACTGGTGAGAGGGTTGGACTATTATGTGCATACGGTCTTTGAACTTACCCATCCCGGACTTGGCGGTCAGAGTGCCATCGCCGGAGGCGGCCGTTATGAACTGGCTGTTCCCGGTCAGAACCGTCCTATCGTTGGAGTCGGTTTTGCTGCCGGTGTGGAGAGACTGCTTATGGCAAGAGAATACAATAAGATCCCTGTTCCGGAACCGGAACGGCCGCAGGTGTATCTGGTTTCTCTGGGGAAAGAGGCTCTCAAATACAATATCCGTCTGGCAGATACCCTCCGGTCAAAAGGGATCTATACCATGCTGGAAGCCGAGGAAAAGAGTATGAAATCCCAGATGCGTTCTGCCGACCGCCTGAAAGCCTCCAATGTATTGATCCTTGGTGAAAATGAACTTGCCAATGGTGTTTGTGTATTGAAAAATATGGCAGATGGCAGTCAGAAAAACATTGCATTGGCAGATGTTGCCGGGGAATTTGGCAAATAAGGCATTGCACCTTCAGGAAATATTTTGAAAGATGAATACACTTACATTTGATGTCAATATTGAAAGCAGTTATACGATCCCCACTCCTGCGGAGATCCATGCGGAACTGCCACTTTCTGCGGACCAGGCACAGAAGATCTGTTTTTTCCGTGAGACAGTGAAAAATATTGTGACAAGAAAAGATCCCCGGATCCTTGTTGTGACGGGACCGTGTTCCATTGATGATATTGCAGCAGCCGAGGAGTATGCCAGCCGTCTTGCTGAACTTTCCCGGAAAGTAGCGGACAAAATGGTGGTCGTGATGCGCACATATTTTGAAAAACCCCGGACTACTCTCGGTTGGAAGGGGTTTGTGTATGATCCGCTTCTGGACAACTCTTTCAATATGGAAAAAGGATTGCGTTCCAGCCGGAAACTGCTTTTGAAACTTGTAGATCTTTGTCTGCCTTCCGCTACGGAGTTCCTTGACCCGTTGATCCCCCAGTATCTTTCCGACCTTATTTCCTGGGCGGCGATCGGAGCGCGTACTGTGGAGTCCCAGACTCACAGACAGCTTGCCAGCGGACTTTCCATGCCGGTGGGATTCAAAAATGCCACCGACGGAGTCATAAGTGTGGCGGTGGAGGCTATCCTTACTGCCAGAAGCAAACACTCCTTCCTGGGGATCAGCAACGACGGGCGTACCGGGGTGTTTTCCACCAGAGGAAACCCCTTCTGTCATGTGGTGCTGCGCGGCAGTTCCCAGGCTCCCAATTACGGATCGGAAAATGTTGCCTATGCAGTGGAGCTGATGCGGAAACGGGGAGTGATCCCCTCCATTGTCGTGGATTGCAGTCATGGGAATTCCCGGAAAGATCCGTTGAAGCAGAAAGAGGTTCTTGCGGATGTTATTTCCCAGATCACTGCCGGACAGAAAGCACTTGCCGGGATCATGCTGGAAAGTTATCTGAAGACCGGTAAACAGGATGTTGCTGCCAGGACAGCGGAAAGTACAGGGCTGTCTGTAACAGACGGTTGTCTCGGCTGGGAAGAGACTTCTTCTTTGATTCTGGAAAGCTGGAAAAGACTTCCCTGAAATTTGAAACAAACAGAACGCGGAGCAGAATATATGGCTGGACCCGGCAGAAAATTATTGAAACAGTATCAGGATGAACAGGCAAAACGCACATTCATCTTTCTTCCCACATTGGATCTTTATGTATTGCGGGAGTTTATGATCCCCTTTTCCATTCTGATCTTTGCCTTTCTTCTGCTTTTTCTCATTGGAGATATTTTCAATGATTTAAGCGACTTCCTGGACAGCAAACATGCGACCGCCGGGATGGCAGTGGAGTTTTTTCTCCTGAAAATGCCGCAGAATATCCGTTTTGTACTGCCCATTTCCATTCTGCTTGCCTGTATGTATACATTTGCCAATTTCGGCCGCAACAATGAGATCGCTGCCATGCGGTCATCCGGTATGAGTCTTGTCCGGTGCGGTCTTTCCATGTATATTGTGGGATTTCTCATCATGCTGGTCACATTCTGGTTCAATGAACAGGTGATTCCTTATACGGTACAGAAGGCGGTCACATTGAAGGAGAAAGCGGAAGATCCGGCTTATGACGAAAATCAGTACACCATGCTGCAATACCGCAGTGTGGATAAGATGCGGGACTGGCTTTTTCAGAATTTTACGGCAGATGGAGAACATCAGGATGTTGTCCTGAAAAAGTATATTTTTTCAGAATCGGGGGATAAACTGCTGGATTGGGATATCCGGGCGAAAAAAGCAAGTTTTGATCCGGCAAAAGGATGGTGTTTCAGCAAAGCTGTACGTACTCCCTACAATCATAAGTTGCGTCTCGCCGGAACACCGGAAAAGCATGAGCTTATTGTGATTTCCCAGAAAGAGATCCCGGAACAGCCCAAGGATATTGCCAATGCCGTGAAGCCGCCGGAGGAATTGCCCGCCAGAGTGCTTCTTCACATGTTGAGTGACAGTAAGACTATGGTTCCGTCTTTGCGTGCCATGTATCAGACATATCTGTATTACCGGCTTGCTTTTCCCACGGTTTGTTTTCTCTGCGTGTTTCTTGCGCTGCCTCTTGCCGCAAAAAATGAGAGAAGCGGTGTATTTCTCTCTATTGTGTTTGCTGTGGGGATCGTGGTAGCGTATCAGGTTCTTACAGAGGTCTTTATGATCCTGGGAAAAAGCGGAATCATCCCTCCCGTTGTGGGAGGACTCGGGCCGACAGTTTGTTTTCTGATCTACAGTTGGTTCGGTATTATCCGGAAAGCCGGATAAGTAAAGAAAAAAGATTTTGCAATATTTTTTATTCCGGCATTGAAAAATTGCCGGATGTGATTTACTATAATATAGAAGGATTTTGCAAAAACGGCAGAATCTCATTGAAACAGAAAAAACTGTAAATAAGATAACAATAAAAAAATTGGAGGACAAGAACCGTGAACACTAAACTTTTAACTTCTGCTTTCGTACTTGCCGCCGTTTCCGGCAGTATGGTTCTTTTTACCGGATGTCAGCCGGAAGGCGAACCCATGCCCCCCGGAGTGTATATCCGGCCGGTTGAAAAAGATCCGGAAAGAGTGGATATTCCCAGACAGGATATGGTTCCTGCACCGGCTCCTGTACCCGCTCCGGCTCCGGCAGATCCCGGATTTGAGCCTGCCCCTGCTCCGGAGATCACACCCGCCCCTGCACCCGCCCCTGCTCCTGCTCCCGTTGCAACGAAGACTTACGAAAACAGGAAGCCGGCAGTAAAGAAGGAAAATAAACGGGCATCCCGTAAGGTGGAAGTCCGTAAAGAAGCCGTCAAATATGTTGTCCGGAAAAATGACAATCTTTCTGTTATCGCCTACCGCTACGGACTCAAGGTCAGTGACCTCAAGAAATACAATGATTTGAAAAAAGATGTGATCATTCCCGGACAGGTTCTCTGGATCCCTGCCACCGGACCGGTGACCGGGGTCGCTCCTGAACTTGTAAAGGCAAAAGAAGCGAAAAAGACAAACGAAGCCGGAAAGGAAAAAAGCAAAAAAGCTGCTGCCGCCATTCCTGCTGACGGGATCCATAAGGTCAAGGCAAGAGAAAATTATACCGTTATTGCCCGCATGTACGGAATCACTGTGGCGGATATGATTGCTGCCAATCCCGGTGTGAATTCTGTAAAATTGCATGTCGGTCAGAAGCTCCGGATCGTTCCCGGTGCCGGAAAAGATGCCAATGATGCGGATTTGTTCGCCTCTTCTTCCGAAACCGGGAAAAAGAGTGTGAAGAAGGTGGAAAAGAAGAATACTGCCAAAAAGGAAGATAAGAAGGAAGTTGCTGAAGAAAAGAAGGCTGCTTCTGCAGAAAAAGCAACCCGCAAGGATCCTCTTACTCCTCCTGCAGAAGAAGATCTTTTCAGTGATATCCAGAGTCCCGAAGAAGCTGCTGCTCCTGCTGCAGATAACACACAAAAGGCGGTTGCTCCCGCTGCTCCCGCCGCTCCCGCCGCAGCTGCCGACAATACCGGAGATATTTTAAGCGGAGATGATCTCAACGCTGATAAGACGGACAAAATCGTTACCACTCCTGACGGAAAGATGAAAGTTATTCTTGTGCAGGAGATCACATTGGAAAAGTTTGCTGAAAAGTATAAAACCACAGTGGAAGCACTCCGCAGAGACAATAAAGATCTGCCTGCATCCGGCAGTTTGAAAGCCGGTACAGAACTCTATCTTGGTGATTTGCAGTAAGTTTTCTCCTGTTATGATTTTTGCGGCATGTGGTTTCTGACCGATGCCGCTTTTTTGTTATTCAGGTGATTTCAGGGATCCTTAAGGGATGGATTTTGAAATTACCTTTTTATAAACATTTTTTTAAGGATTCCGGATGGAAGAAAAGATAAACACATTACAGAAATGGAAAAGAAATATTTTTTCTTTACTGTTTTTTCTTGTTGCTGCAGGTGGGGTATTTTCTGTTCTGCCCCGGGATTTTTCTTTTCTTTTTCTCATTTTTTCTGTTGCAGGAACGGTTCTTCTCTGTATCGTTTCCATGCTGCTTTTTTTCCTGATCCGGAAAAAGTATCAATCAGGACAGGGGAGCCATCGTGCTCCTCGATGACAGGTTCCTGACTGCGGACTGCCTTCGCATGTTCCCGCGGGAGTGGACGGAATATGTGCCGTGCAAGGTGGACCAGGTGAGGGCGGTGCTGGATAGGTTCTGGGAGGGGCGACAGTACTGAACTCGATCAAATTGTATTTGTCTTGTGTAAATGCCACATAAAAGGACCGGTGGGTGCCGGGATAATCTATTTGCCAAATAAGAGAAGCTTGTGTTATATATAAATGGAATATTTCATGTGTTATGAAACGATAGTTCCGTTTCAAAGAAGCAAGCGAATCAATAACACTTTTTCCCGCTCCAGAGG
>JAFVRL010000211.1 GCA_017504325.1 Lentisphaeria bacterium
AGGAGATGAAGTAAGACATATACACTGGAAATCCACTGCGGCAAAAGGACATCTTATGGTAAAGGAATTTGAGGCTTCTGCCATAGACCGGATCGTAATATTGCTGGATACGGAAAAAAAGAGTACCAGTTATGAGATCCTTGACAACAATCTGGAATTTCTGATCTCCTGTGCCTATTCCATCACGGAATATTTAAGTAAAAAATACTGTCATTTGCGATTCATTGCTGCAGAAGGAAGTATGGGAGAGATCCATCATATTTCAGGAGATGCGGCTTCTGTAAAAACGAAGATCCAGCAGCTTCTCACCCATCTTCAGAATTCGGAACAGCCATTCAGCAAAGTTCTTGCCGCAGCAGCGGAAACGATCCCGCCGGGATCTATTGTTTATCTTCTTTCCATGTCGGAAGAGTCTCTGCCGGAATATATCGGCATACTGGAAGAACTGGACTCGTTCTGTTTCTGGCTTTATGCACCGACGGAAAACTTTCCCCCCATTGAAAAAGACCGTCCCAGAATCTTGAAGAAAAAGAAACCAACTCTTTTCCCGGATGCAGGGTTCTGCGTTACCCACATTGCAGACTTTACAACAAAAGCGGAAGAGATCCTTGAAAGCGGAACCAACTCTTATGAAAAGATCTGATAAAAATATTCTCCTTGTTCTGATGCAAAAATCCTTCACTTTTGCAGGCAGATTTTTTTCCGGTCTTTTCCGGGATGATCCTTCTGTTATTGTGGAGTCCAGTCACATGCATAGAAGAGAACCTGGCAGTAAAATGCACTTTTTCTATTGTCTTCTTTTTATTGCCGGATCCATTGCCGCATTATGGCAGCACAGCAGTCCGTCTTACACTTTCACGATCCTTTTTCTGCTTCTTCCCTTCTCTTTTGCCCTTTTTATTCCCTACAGATTCGCAGATACCTGGACAAGACAGATCATTGCCTGTGCCATATTCTTCGGTGCCTGTTTCTGGATCAGTTTCCGTATCAAAAAGCAGATCCCCTTTGACCTGGCTCTTGTGGAGGGGCTTATTGCCGGATCCATGGCATTTCTGATCAACAATACAAAAAAAGATTATCATTATCTCTTTTTTACAAGTCTTTTTCTTCTGATCTATGCAGGACTTGTTCCGAGAAAAATGCTGTTATATCTTGCTCCGGCAGCAGTCGTCTTTGTGTTTATCCTTCTTTCCGGGGACAGACTTGTATTTCTTTCCGGAGAAAGACGCGTAATTACTTCCCCCAAATACTCTTCTTTACGCTCCTTCTGCCGTTCCTGGCACATCCGGCTTTTCCAGATCCTTCTGGCCGTACCAGTTTTTCTGTATATATTCAGTCTGCTGCCGCTGCATGATACAGGAAGTGAAGGGTTCTTTGAAGTTTCTTTTATGACAGCCCGTACCTCCATCCTGCCCCGGGATCTGAAAAAATGGCTGGGACAGGATAAAAAAAGCACCATACATAAGGACGGGGAAGATACAGTCACCGGAAAGGAGAAACCGACGGCATCCGGAAATTCCCGAGAAAAAAATATCTCCTCCCCGCTTCCCGGAAAAGCGGATGGAAACGGGCAGGGAACCTCTCCCGGAAAAGAGTTGCTTTTTACCGTTTCCATGCCGGTGAAACTTTACCATCTCGCCACCCTTTACGATATTTATGACGGAAAAAAATGGCAGACATCCCCTTCTCTTGCAAAGACAGTCTCCGGGGAGCGTTTTACAAGAAAAGGCATATACACCTTTTCCATCACAAGCAAATATACTCTCCATAAATGGGTCTCCACGAATTTGTATGCCCCCTTCCGGCCGATGGATTACCAATTCGGCATACAGCAGGATCCGGCAAACGATCTTCTCCGTTTCGGAAAATATATGCGGTACCTTGAACAGACCTCTTTCAATGCCAAATTTGCTTCCCGGGATAATCTGCCCCCGCTCCCTTTCCGTTACAGTGTCTCCTCCAATCTTCTGATCCCCCTTCTTCCGGAAGAAAAGGAAGATGCGGAAGGACAAAAGGACAAACATCTGAAGATCCATACTTCCGCAGAAGATATTTTTTCCGTGCAGACAGAAAAAGAGAAAAAAAGACTGGCAGAGCTTCTTGCAGAACAAAAGAAAAAATCGACCGGAAAACAAGAAAAAACAGCGGCAAAGAAAAATATTTCTCCTCCTGTCAGGAAAACAGGACCGGTCGTTCTGCGTCATGATCCTCCGGTCAAGCAGCCCCCCGTTATCACAGGAAGCGGGGAAAAAATACGGAAAGCAAAACTCATTGCCGGGAATTCTTACCGTTTGAACCGTCCGGAAGTACTGACTTATGCTCCGGAACGGCCGGCAGAAAGATATTTTTACCGGAGAAAGCATACGGAAGATCCGGCATGGCAGGAAAGAATGCCCAAAAAACATTTTCAGCAATTACCGGAAACCCTTTCCACAAGAGTCACCGGTCTTGCGGGTATTATCACAAGAGAAAAGAACACCCCTTATGAAAAAGCCATTGCATTGAGAGATTATCTGCGGAACAATTATAAATACAGACTGGATGCCGCCCCGGCTCCGGAAGATCAGGAAAGTGTGGAATATTTCCTTTTTGAACTCAAAGAAGGGCATTGTGAGTATTTTGCTGCGGCATTGACCGTACTGGCACGGGCATGCGGACTTCCGGCAAGAGTGGCAGTTGGATTTTCACCGGGCAATTATAACGCCCTTACCAAACTTTTTGAAGTCCATGAGTATCATGCCCACGCATGGAGTCAGATCTTTATTGCCAATACAGGCTGGCTCACCTTTGACGCGGTCCCGCCGGGAAATATGATATCGGAAACTCTGCCGGCAGGTCTGGGGTTGTTGCGGGATCCATTCGGGGAGGAGTGGAAGATCACCCCGCCTGAACTTACCCAAACAACTCTCTCGTATGTAAAAAATACCCTTCTGAAAGAGTATATGCAGGAAAAATCAGACCATATCCGGCAAACGGTGAGTAAGATAATACAGGACGATGATGCTCTGAAAGAAAAGAAGAGTACCAAAGGGAAAAAAGGAAAAAATGCGGTAAAGACCACACGGAAAAAGAATGCCGGTGTAAGGGAAAGATTGAAAAACTTTTTCCTTTATTTCACAGGAAAAACCGGAAAGCAGCTGTTGAATTTTCTTGCTTCTGCCAAGGGAAAAACATTCAGTATCGTTTTTCTTATATTTCTGGCAAGTCTGTTTTTCTTTTTCCGTGATATTCTCGCCTACGGCAGGATCCTGTTTCTCCGTTACCGTTTTTCCCGGCATATCCGCATGGCGGAAGAGGCAAAAGAAACAGGTGCAGAAAAAAGCATTCTCCATCTGTACCGGGCATTGCGTATTCTCCTGATCCTTGCGGGCATGAGCAGAAAACACAACCATGAACTGCTTGCTTACGGTGCGGAAACTGCGGATATGTATCTTGCCGCCTGGCAGAAAAAGCCGTCCCGGCTGAAGGATGAACGGAAAAAAGCAGAAGAAAAAAGCAGAATTTTTTCCGGCGGGATCAAACAGGTCTTTTCCGTTTTTTATTCACTGGAATACGGAGAAAGAACCTTTTCCGGGAAGGAAGTCACCGGATATTATGAATGTGTGAAAAATACATTCATGCTTTTGCGGGAATTATATCCTGACGGTTTGTTTTTTCTCGAAAAACTTTTATTTTCCTCTCCTTTTTCCGGGAAGAAAATGTAATGATCTTTTTCCGGGCGGTCTCCGGAAAACACCGGAAAACGAATAAAAATAAGCTCTTCCGGGCAGCAGTACAGACTGTCGGCATTTCCCGTTTCCGGTTTCCGGCGGCAGTCCGGGAAAAAGTTTTTTCCTTTTTTCTTGACTTTGAACTTGAAAAATAGGGAAAATACCATTAAAATATGAAGAAACATATTTACAAGTGATTTTAAAGAAAGGAGAGATCATGTTTGTAGATAAAGTACAGATCTCCATAAAAGCCGGTGACGGCGGCAATGGCTGCTGCAGTTTCCGCCGGGAAGCATTTCTGCCCAAGGGCGGACCGGACGGCGGCGACGGAGGCAACGGCGGTAATGTGGTATTTGTCGCAGCCCCCGGGGAACAGAGTCTGCTGGATTTTGTGTATAACGGTCATTTTGAAGCGGAAAAAGGTATTAATGGCAAAAGCAAAGATATGATCGGAAGACGGGGAAAAGATGTTGTCATCAAGGTTCCGCCGGGAACCGTCATCCGCAGTGTGGAAACAGGCGAAGTTCTTGCGGATATCGACAGCATTGATAAAGAGGTCATCGTGGCAAAAGGCGGCAAAGGGGGAAGAGGCAATTCCCGTTTTGCCACCAGTACCAACCGCGCTCCCCGGGAACATGAAATGGGAGAAAAAGTGGAATCCATGCGGGTGGAACTGGAACTGAAAATGATTGCGGATATAGGACTTGTGGGTTTCCCCAATGCCGGTAAATCCACGATTCTTTCAGATATTTCCAATGCCAATCCCAAGATCGCTCCTTACCCCTTCACCACCCTTCATCCGGTGATCGGCGTGATGCAGTATGAGGATTTTTCCACACTTCTTGTTGCGGATGTCCCCGGACTTATTGACGGAGCCCACCGCAATGTGGGGCTGGGGCATACCTTCCTCCGGCACATCGAACGGACCAAGATGCTTGTGTATGTGCTGGATGCGGCAGGAGTGGACGGCCGCGATCCTCTGGAAGACCTGAAAACATTAAAAAATGAGCTGGAACTCTATATGAAAGGCTTGAGTGCCAGAGCAGGGATCGTCGTGGCAAACAAAAACGACCTGCCTGAAAGTAAGGAAAATATCAAAAATTTGAAAAAGCATCTGCCCAGAGGCTTGAAACTCATCTCCATAAGTGCGGCTACCGACGGATCTTTTGATGAGTTGAAAACTCTGATCCGCACCGAATTGGAAAAACGGAACATCAAACACTATTTCACACCCAAAAACGATCCCATCACCAATGAGGATCTTGAGTATGATATAGACGATCTGGATGATATTGACTGAAAAAGGGGGGACGGCTATGAAAGAAGAAATAACAGAAATGTCTGTCAGGGATCTTATCAAAAATTCTTTTCTGCATCATCTGACCAAAACTCTTGCCAAGCGTCCCCGGAAAGCAAGCAATCTTGACCGTTATCAGGCTCTTGCTTTAAGTATCCGGGATCTTATGGTGGACAGATGGCTTGCCACACGGGATCATTATGATGAAGCCGATCCCCGCACCATCAACTATATCTCTCTGGAATATCTTATGGGCAGAACTCTGGGCAATGCCATGATCAATCTGGAGGTCTTTGATGCTGCGAAAGAGGCGATGGCGGATTTCGGATTTGACATTCAGGACATCCGGGATACAGAAGTGGACGCCGGTTTGGGCAACGGAGGTCTGGGAAGACTTGCCGCCTGTTTTCTGGATTCCATGGCGACCATGGAGCTGCCCAGCTACGGATACGGCATTCGATATGATTACGGGATCTTCCGTCAGGTCATCCAGAACGGTTTTCAATCGGAAGAGCCGGATTACTGGCTGAGTCTGGGCAATATCTGGGAGATCCGCCGTCCGGAACTTGCCAGAAGCGTCTATTTCGGCGGAAGAGTGGAACCCTCCAACGGAAGCAACTCTTCCAGAAAACGCTGGGTGGATACAGAGGAAGTCACCGCCATGCCTTATGATACCCCCATCCCGGGGTACGGAGTAAATACGGTGAATACCCTCCGGCTGTGGTCTGCAGAATCTCCCCACGGATTCGATCTTATGAAGTTCAATCAGGGGGATTACATCAATGCAAATCTGGATATGGCGATGTCCAGCAATATCACAAGGATCCTCTATCCCAATGACAACAACCATGAGGGTAAAGAGTTGCGGTTGAAACAGCAGTATTTTCTGGTGAGTGCCACCTTGCAGGATATTGTGGAACGGATACGGACTGAAGACGGTGATCTGGAGGATTTTGCCAATAAAGCCGTGATCCAGCTCAATGATACCCATCCCGCCCTTGCCATACCGGAACTCATGCGTATTCTTGTTGATCTGGAAGGGTACAGTTGGGAAAAAGCCTGGAATATCTGCACCAGGACTTTCAATTATACCAATCACACTCTTATGAGTGAAGCATTGGAAAAATGGTCCGTGGAGCTTATGGGGAAACTGCTGCCCCGTCATCTGGAGATCATTTACGAGATCAACTTCCGTTTTCTGCGGGAAGTCTCCACAAGGTATATCGGAGACGGGGAAAGAATAAGCCGTATGTCTCTTATTGAGGAATATCCCCGGAAAATGGTGCGTATGGCTTATATGTGTGTTGCCGCAAGCGGTAAAGTCAACGGTGTTGCCGCACTGCATACTGAATTATTGAAAAACGGACTTTTCAAAGACTTCAACGATTTTTACCCGGATAAATTTGTAAATGTGACCAACGGGATCACTCCCCGCCGATGGCTGAAAAAAGCCAATCCCGCCTTATCCGGTCTTATTACAGAAAAGATCGGGAATGGATGGGTGAAGGACCTTTCAGAACTTTCCGGTCTGGAAAAAGCTGTTGCCGACGGGGAATTTCTCCGGAAACTGGGAGTGGTAAAAAGAGAGAACAAAGTCCAGCTTGCCAATCATCTGGCAAAAGAGTGCGGTTTTTCCATTGATCCGGATTCCCTCTTTGATGTTCAGGTGAAAAGACTGCATGAATATAAAAGACAGCTTCTCAATGCGTTGCATACGGTCATGCTTTATCTGGATCTGAAGGACACTCCCGGTATGGATTTTGTTCCCCGTACCGTGATGTTCGGAGCAAAGGCAGCACCCGGCTATTATATGGCAAAGCTGATCATCAAGCTCATCAACAATATCAGTAATGTCATCAATGCCGACCCCCAGACCAATAAAAAACTTAAAATGTATTTTATTCCCAACTACCGGGTCTCTCTGGCGGAAAAAATCATACCGGCGGCAGATCTTTCCGAGCAGATCTCTCTGGCAGGAACAGAAGCATCCGGAACAAGCAATATGAAATTTGCGTTGAATGGAGCGTTGACCATCGGCTCCATGGATGGAGCCAATATTGAGATCCATGATGCGGTAGGCGAAGAAAATATTTTTATTTTCGGTTTGCGGGTGAATGAGGTACAGGAACTGCAGGCCCGGGGTTATGATCCCCGTACCTATATAGAACAGAATCCGAAACTCAAACGGATCATAGAACTTATCTCTTCCGACTTTTTCTCACCCGGTGAACGGGGCATATTCCAGCCTGTTGTGGATTCACTTTACAGCGATCATTACATGTGCTGTGCGGATTTTGCCTCCTATGCATCGGTTCAGGCGCAGGTGGCGGAAGAGTATAAAGATCCTATGCTCTGGAACAGGAAATGTGCAGTAAACATTGCCAGGATGGGCAGTTTTTCCAGTGACAGAAGCATTCAGGATTATGCGGAAAAGATCTGGAATGTTGCGCCGCTTCCGGTAAAGATGAATAAGTGAGAGTCTTCTCTTGTCATAAAAAGTAAAGGATCCCATAAAACAGGTGAAAAAATGAAATTAACAGACGATATTGTGCGTGCCATCCAGAAAAGTATTGAGGACAGTTTTGAATCTGTCTCCGACTTTGCCCGTTTTGCCAATGTAAGTGCAAACACCATCTCCCGGTATCTCAACAAGGAAACAGAATCCATCAAAGAGGATACCTGGAAGAAACTTTATCCTCTCATCAAAAATTTTCTTCCTAAAAAGACCTCTTCCCACCACAAACCTCTGGAACTTACCACTGATGAAAAGATCCTTGTGGATGCCTTCAAAGATCTCCCTGCCGATGTGCAGAGACAGAAACTTATGGAGATCCTCGAACTGGCAAGAAAAGTCAATAGAAAGAAGGCAAAAGCTCTGGAAGAAAAAGACAAATAACCGCTCCTATATAATGATCTTAAAAAGCGGAACATAACTTTTGAGGGTCGTTTCAAATCGCCATTTATACAACTGGTGCTGAAAAAATATCCGGCAGACGGTCTGGAAAATATTTCTGTGACCATCTGCCGGAATTTTTTAAATATTTCCGGTCTTTTATTCTTC
>JAFVRL010000212.1 GCA_017504325.1 Lentisphaeria bacterium
GGAAAACATTTGTCTCAAGGATATTCCGCCTTCCCTTCACCTCATTCATCGTTGCTTCAGCAGGAATCTCAAACTCAAAAGGTTCAAGTTTCATCTGTTCGGGAGCAAAAGAACCACTGCCCGCATCCTGCGCTGCCCCGGAAAAGGCGGCACAACACACGATAGAAAAGACAGCACTCCTGAAATATGTTCCCACTTTCCCGGATGGTGTTTTAATCATTTTCCTCATTCCATGTACCTGTATTTGCGTTAATATTTAATTATAATTTTTACCTGTTTCATTTACGGATGCGCTCGACTACCGTGTTTTTCCCGCGTTCTTTTTCAGCATCTTTCTCTGCTTTCTTTCTGGCAAGAATATCCAATATTTCCATACGGCTGCCGACGGTAACTTCTTTTTTATTACTTTCATCAACCAGCACAACCGTTCTATTGTTTTTATCCACACTCTTGACTTTATAAGTCTCTTTGCCGGTAACATCATTACCAAGAGTAATGCTCTGACCGCTTTTCAATACAAATGGCACATTGTTGCCGCGGAATACGATCCTTGCTCTGGTATAGGGGGAGGAAACAGAGTCTGTTCTTGCGGCATTCCGCTCCGCCTTCCATTCATCACCGCTGAATGTATCATGAAGAACTGCAACATATTTTCTTCCCTGCTGCTCGATCCCTTTGATCATGATACGCACACCGGGAGCTTCAATAACTTCACCGACTTTCAAAGTCTTGCTGGAGGAAATGCGTCTGCCGGGTCTTCTGGGATCAGGATTGTAAACAACGATACTTACACGGTCTTTGGAAATACTGCGTATGGTGAAATCATATTTGGTATTGAATACTTCTGCGCACATCAAAAGAACATTGTAAGCCAATCTTCCATTCATGGAACCGCCAATACCATTATTTGTGGGTGCAACACGTGCATTGAGGGGATCAGTGTCACAGAGATATTCCTCCAGGTTGGAGAAAAAGTCATTATCGAAGTCAAGACTCACATCAGAAGAATCTTCAGGATTATATCCATATTCCCGGTACTTGTTTTCATATTCATCCGGAATACCGTCTTTATCTGTATCCTTGCCCTTATCCACGATCTCAAGACTGGTGGGGGGCTTGAGAAGATGTCCCTTGAGAGTACAATAAAATTTATGATCCCTGGTACCGACTTTGAAATCTGTAACAGGAATGGCTTTACGGCAATCATGGCATATCGTCAACGCCTCAGGAATGATAAAATCTCCCGCATATTCAGGGAAATCACTGCCTTTTTTCTCCCGTGAAACAGGAGCCTTGACCCACTGCTTGAAATCTCTGAACTCCTTTTCTGCACTGAGTTTTCCAGCCTGTTTCTCATAGTTGGCACGCAATACACTTGTGTTCTCTTCCTCAATTTTCAACTGGCGGGTGGCACGGACAAGTATCCCCAGATAAATCAAAAGTCCGATAAAGATCAGAAGCAGCACACCAAGGATCAATTTCTCATAATGTTTTTTAAGAAAAGCAACAAATACCATAATCACTCCTGTCTTCTCAATGCTGATTCACCTGATAGGTATGAACCCGCTCACCGATATAAATATAATAATCAAAGTCGATCTCTGCTGTCACAGAACGGTTTTTCCCTACGATAGGTGTAGCATACCTGAGATCACGGGGATCAAGATAGGGAGCAATTCCTGCAGCTTCTCTCTGCACATTTCTGCGGTTCTGTATCCGGCGGCCGGTACGGGTATTCTGCACTGAACTGTTGTTGTCCTGCAGAATCTTTTTAAGTTCATCCAACTCCCCTTCTGATCCGGCAGAAAGAGAAACCCAGCGAACGGCATATATCCTGTCATCCACATAGGCAGCATGCAGTTTATTGACAAACTCTCTGATACTCTCCATCGTACAATTTACTTTAAGCTTAAATGTATAACGCAGATATTTATCTGATACAGGAGAGGGCGTTGGGCCGTTTTTGCTCATATCTGTTACTTCAATAGCACCGGATGTGACATTGCGAAGTCTGCGGCCGATGTCCTCAAAAACCGGCATCGCCTGATAGATCTCCGGAATATTCTGCGCAACAGGGGCACTGTTCACATACTGGTCGTAGGTAAATTTCCGCAATGTTTCAATATCCGTCACGCCGGGGATCAGACGCTTGGCAACAAACGCCAACTGCATATTCAGAAGATAGGTCTGACACTCCAGAGGTTCCTGTGTACGGGGCAATCCCAGCGCAGAAGCAAAAATATCATTACGCAATCTGCGTTTGGCAATTTCATCAAGGGGAGCAAGATCTTCCACCGTAAATTGCGGGGTACTGATTATATTTTCAAAAAATCTGTCATAAGCCTTATTGATCTTATCCCTGTCAGCGGCAGAAGGTTCCTTCACACTTTCCGGATCAAATTCCTTCTGCGCTTTCTTTGCAGCTTCCTCTGCGGCACGACGCGTAAGGATCATAGCAAGTTTATCTCTGAAAGCATCCATAAAACCGAAGAAAACATGGTTCAACTCCCTTTTTATCGCATAAGGAGGTCTGTTCAGGATTTCGCCCAATGTCTCTTCTTTATCACCGTTTTTAACTTTATAATCAGCAAAATGTGTTCTGAAAGTTTCCATGATCTGATCTTCACTGATGCCGGTATCAGCAGAAAACTTCAACAAAAATTTCCGGTAGGGCGCGCCGAATCTGCGCTGAAGTTTCACTACCTGACCTTTCAGTTCCACAGTATCCTCATTGATCATTTCTGCATTCTGCCTGACGGGCTTGACTTTTGCGCCGTACTCTTTCTTGTAATCTTCATTTGTTTTTGTGATTTTTTCCTGATCGTCAAGAATCTCACTATACAGGGAGGCATCCATAACAAGCAAGACAAGGGAAATGGCAAATACAACCGTAAATACACTGAAAAACAAAATATTTTTTTTCAAAAACATCATCATATCTTCATATCCTCACAATCTGCTCAACGATTCACATTTTCTTTTAATTTTGCTGCGATCTTGAAGGTGACAATATTATATGCCCCTGTTCCGGAACTGACCGTTTCCACACGGGTCTCCGCCTCTTCCCTGTTCAACTCAAATATCCCGGACTCTCCAAGCCGTGTCAGGAACTGCCCGCGGATATCCTTATCATTCTTTTTGAGCCAGTGACAGGTGAAATGCACCGTATCAAAAACAGAGGGAGCCTCCTGTACCTTCTGTTCTTCAAAAACAGGCTCTTCAAACATCATTTCCTCCTGCCGTCTGCGTCTGCGGGAGCGTCGTTCCTCTTTCTTCGGCTCTTTTGCAGCAACACCATAAGAGAAGGAAGAAAGCCAGACCCCTTCTGGCAGAAGATTCTGGATCTTTTCAAGTTTATCCGGCCACACATTACGCTCCTTGAGGATATTGCAGGCAGCATCATAAGAGCCTTTTTCCCCGTTATAACCATTCATAGCACCACGCACCTGATCTCCAACCTGTTTCAGGGACTTGTAACGCCGTTCAATGACCTGCAATTTTTCTTTTGTGATCACTTTCTGCTGCATAAAACACAGGAAGGTGATCAGCACAATAAGCAGGAAACACGCGGTTGAAGCATAGAAATAAGGACTTCTTTCCCGGAAGTCCCTGCACCGGCGCATGGAAACAGGAACCAGAGCTACTTCCAGAGGACAGTTGGTGGCATTCCGCACAGCCAATCCTGTAGTCTCCGGAAAAGCCGGAGCAAGTTCCGCAAGATTCTCCTTATCCACATCCTGACCGATAGCGATTTTCTGGAAGGGGTTGAAATATTCCGCAGGAATACGCAGTTTTTCCTCAAAGAAGCGCAAGGTATATTCCATCACGGAACTGCCGCCGCAAAGATAGATTTTTTCAGGTTTTCTGCCCCCCTGCTGGGAACGGTAAACATTGATGGAACGGTTGATCTCTCCATGAAGGCGGGTCATCACATTGCGGACGATCTTGGATATGATCGTGGCAACTTCAGAATCCGGTTCCTCATAGGCTCCTCCCAGAGCCACAAACCCGTGTTTACGCTTCATTTCTTCCGCATCGGCATAGGAGATACCGAATTCCTTGCTGATCTGATGGGTGATCGCATTTCCCGCAATGGGAATAAGTCTTGTAAAAAATCTGCCTTTATCAGCAAAAATCAAAAGAGAACAACTGCCGCCGATATTCAACAGCATTTCACAATTCTCCACGCCGACACCGTTGGCTTTGGCAGCATTGTAAATAGCGGTAGGAGCAACATCAATAAGGGAGATCTCCTTACCGAGTTTTTCTATCACATCAGTAATAAACTCCAGTTCCTCCCGTTTGACCACCACAAACATGGCTTCGATCTCACCGCGTTCAGGATCCTTGCTTATGATCTGGGAATCCCAGACAACACCGTCCAGTTCAAAGGGGATCGCCGCAGATGCTTCAAATTCAATGATCTGCTTGAGCTTTTTTTCATCACTTACCATGGAGGGGAGTTTCACGAACTTGATATAAGCATTCTTTCCGGAAAGACACAGATTGATATATTTCGACTTGAAGCCGTTTTCTGTAATGACCTTTCTGACGGCATCCGCCATCATACCCCGGTGCAGTTCAGCAGCATCTTCGGAAGCATCATCTTCAATATCCCTGCCGTAATCGGAAAAAGCAAATCTTTCAAGGATCATCTCTCCGGCAGACGAATACAGATATTCCGTTGCTTTAACGGTCGTCCCCCCGACATCCAGGCAAAGTACATAATTATTGGCAGCCATCATCTATTCCTTTTTTTATTCCGATTTTTCTTGCCGGAAGAACGGGTAAATTCCACATTTCCGGGAGCCTCATCGACTTCCACAGATCCTTTACTGTTATTATTACCCTCATTTTCTTCTGTATCTTCAACAGCTTCTGCAGAATCCTGTTTTGCAGCAGGAGCAGAAGTTTTCATTTCAAATGCAGGCACAGGCAGTTCAGCTCTGTCAG
This sequence comes from Lentisphaeria bacterium, assembly GCA_017504325.1. Lineage (GTDB taxonomy): Bacteria > Verrucomicrobiota > Lentisphaeria > Victivallales > UBA1829 > RGIG5327. Next base: position 4,954 of record JAFVRL010000212.1, read on the forward strand.
CACCAAGCCACTGCCAGGGGGTATTGGCCTGCGGCCAAAGTCCATTGGCGATTTTATTTACAGGATCATTATTCATCCGGTTAAAGGCCCTTATGGCAGCACTTTCCAGTTTCGCGTCCACTTTTCCGCCCTTTGCTCTACCGGACCAGATCAGCCGTCCCAGCAATCTTTCGCCATTATATATTCTTACAAAAACGATACAATCCTTCATAATATTCGCTGAATATTTTTTGCCTCCGGTGGCTTTATACAGAAGCGGGGGCGGCATGAAAAACAATGCCTGATGTACTGTACCTTTCTTACCCGGGATAACAGAATAAAATTTCTGACTGCCGGTGAACCAGTAATTTTTCAGCCAGGCAACCGGTGACGCCACAGTATGGAGAAATACATCACAGCGCAAATTATCGAATGTAAACCCTGCCCTGTACTGATTATCAAACATATAAGTTACTCTGACCTGAAGCCATTTGTATTCAACACGCTGTTCCCCGCCCTGTTTATCATATCCGATCCGGGGGCTGGCGACAAGGTTCAAACTCACTTTGATATTCTCCGGGGATATCTGCATGACATTCCCGCCGCGTCTCTGTGCAGACCCGGCAAGCGGACAGCTCAAAACTGCCGCCGCAAAAAGAAATATCAATATTCCACGCATGTTACTTTTATCCTCCGGATAACGATTTTTATACTTTCCAACACTTAAAGATACTATTTCCATTACCATATTTCAAGTCAAAGTGTATTTTTTTTTCGTTTTTTTTATCTTTTTTCCGTAAAAAATCCTTTTTTTCATCATTCCCGGAAAAATATCTCCTTTTTATTTGCTTTTTTTTATCACCGGTATTAAATTTTCGTTACAACAATATCATTCCTTCATCAAAAAACAAACCAGAAAGGACACACCTCATGGCAGTAAGTTTCTATCCGGGGGATATCCCTGCCAAACCGGGTGTCTATATCTACCGGGACACTTTCGGTACGGTGATCTATGTAGGCAAAGCAGCCAATCTGCGCCGCCGTATGTCTCAATACTTCCAGCCGTCCCGCACAGACCGTCAATCCCCGAAACTGCGCTCCCTGATCC
>JAFVRL010000213.1 GCA_017504325.1 Lentisphaeria bacterium
GAAGCTTGCTCGGTTGTTTATATGACATGGGAGAAGGCTTCAATGTAACTATGGGCTACTCGATAAATGCAGACGGCAATATAGTCGGCGATTTTGACGAGGTGTTTGGGTATGCAGATGGAAATGCAGCGTTCCCGGATGGATGAGGCAATGAATAATGCTGATGTGGATTCTGTGGATGTCCTTCTCACTTCCGGTGAGGGAAAGACATTTTCTTTTCAGGTAAGACCTTTATGGATCACAAGCAGCTGGGTGCAGAATAAGATCGACCGTTCCGGCGTCCGGCGGTCCGGCAGATATTATTCTGCGGAGGTGCGTATCCCGGTGATGGCGGAAGGTGCTTTCTATTGCAAAGGACAGGAATATTCCATCGCAATTTCCCGCAAAAGTCTTCTTGCATCCGGTAAAACAGAGGTGAGCAGTCTGAAGGGCAAACTGCTTCTCGGTGATCTTGCTTACACGGACAATAATCCCCGTTTCAATACAAAGGTGTGGCGCAACGGAGAGATGAATACCTTTTTCAAAAGACCCGGCCGCAGCTGGAACTCCAACTGGGATCTGGGGGAAGGCGATTATCTCCAGCAGGGGTGGAACCTTAATAAAGCCAATGGCGTGGGCAGATTTGAAGTCTTTGCCCATGAGGATAAAGAGGATGATTATTATGTTGTACTGCGCAACGGTGATTTCTATCAGATGTATAAGGGCAGGGAAAGAGTGATGAGTTATACTTTCCAGGCCCGGGGAAAAGGTATATTGAAAGTGCGGTTTTTGCGTTTTACTTTCAAAAACCATGCGTTGCGGTTGATGGGAGTGCAGGCAGAAAGGATCATCAAAATCGATTCCGATGAGTGGAAAACTTATTCCGGGACTGTGGAAAAGCAGAGCAGTAATGAAAGTCTCGCAATGGACTTTGCCACGGAAAACAGTGAGATCATGCTGGATGAGGCCTACATGCGGGGAATAAAATGATCCTTTCCCGCTTTCCGATTGCAGCAATATTGCTGTAAAATTATATGTTTGTAATGTTTTCTGAACCTTGTTCTGTTTTTTGAGTATAAAGGTGGTCTATTGATAATCTTTTTGATATTATTCTCGTGTAATTGATATATTGCGCTTTTTTGTTTTCCTGTTAGATTATGCGCCGTCAACGCAAAAATAACAGGAGAAAAAGATGAAGTGCAATATAAATGATGCGGGGGGATGTTTATGGAGAAACTGCAAAATCAGGAAATTCTGTTTCAATAGAGATTTTTTCTTTTTTATTTTACTGCTTTCCGGCGGGAGTTTATCCATTACAGCTCTCTGCTGTATGCAGGGAGAGTCTCTTTATGACCTTTTTCCGGAGTGGTTCGGATATATCTTTGGTGGCAGTGTGGTCATTTCCATAGGATATTTTATATTTCTTACCCTTTCCGCATTGACTTATAAAGTAAATACGAATGCGTTTCCGGAAAAAGATTTGCCTTTCTGTACGGTACTTGTTCCGGCATATAATGAAGGCAGACATGTGGCGGAAACATTGTGGAGTCTTCTGGAAGCGGATTATCCGGAGGAAAAACTGGAGATCATTGCCATCAATGACGGAAGTAAAGATGATACGCTCTGCTGGATCCAAAGAGTTGTAAAGGAGTCTTCCGGTCGCGTTTCCTGTATTGATCTAAAGGTAAACAAAGGTAAGAAACATGCCTTATATACCGGGATGAAACTTGCCAAGGGGGATTTTATCGTTACTGTGGACAGTGATTCCCTTGTGAATAAAGATGCCATACAAAAATTGATGATCCCCTTCCATGATCCCGCTATCGGTGCTGTTGCGGGAAATATCAGAGGAAAGAAGGAGGATACAAATTTTTATATGCAGATGATGGATGTACTGCTTATTTTCGGCTGTGAGTTTCTCCGGGGCGGGCAGAGCGTAACAGGAAATGTATTCTGTACTCCCGGAGCTTTGAGTGCGTACCGTAAAACAAGTGTTCTGCCGCTTCTGGATGAATGGCTCAACCAGAATTTTCTGGGAGTACCTTCCACCATCGGGGAAGACCGTGCCATTGCCACATTGTTACGCCGGGAGGGATACCGGATCGTGCATCAGAAGGATGCGCTGGCGGAAACCTGTCTTCCCGGAACATATATCCAACTTGTAAAAATGCTTATCCGCTGGACAAGAAGTGATATAAGGGAAAATTTCCTTATGGCGGGAACAGTATTGAAAAATCTTTCTTCCTTCTCCTGGCAGGATGTCAGTTATTTTATCCACTGGATCAGTATATTTCTCAATATGTTTCTGCCCTTTGTTTTTCTTCCGGCAGTGCTGATTTCTTTATGGGTATCCTCTTCACCTTTTTACCAGACAGCGGTTCTCTTTATAAGTGCTATGGTATGGAGTCTGCTTCCTGCCATCGTTTACGGGAATGAACGGGGGATAAGTAAGGTATGCCGTGCATTTGTTTTCGGCTTTTTCACCCTTCTTTTTCTTTCCTGGATGCCCATCTATTCCCTCTTTACCATGCGGAACTCCAAGTGGCTCACAAGGGAAAAGAGGGTATGAAAAAAGGGATCGCTGTATGTTATTTGATATGTACAGCAATCCCTTTATGATTTTACTGCGGAAGAAAACGTTTATACGATTTTATCTGCCACAGCTTTTCTGATGTCGGGAAGATCCATTTCTTTCAGGATCCCCGGTACCATGAAGGAGAGAGGGAATCTGGAGAAGGGATCGGAAAGAAGTGCCTCGTAAGAAGGGGTTGCTTCATCCACAAGTTTGAGTCTGTGGATCTTGTCGGAAAGAAGAGCTGCCATTAAAGCTGTAACACAGCCCAATCCATGAGCTTCCACCGTAAGAACCATATCGGAAGGAGCATTTTCCGCAATAAGGGCGACTGCACTTAAAAGGTCAAAAACTCTTTTGCCCAGTTCCGGAGCGTTCCACATGATGCCCAGAGAAGCATAATGGTAATCAAACTGGTAGGCACTGAAAAAATCTCTCTTCCAGGGTTGATCCGTTCCGGAAGGCATCATTTCTCCGATACCCCGGGTATCCAGAGCGTAAAGAAGTTCCCCGTTTTCCGGATCCCGTTCCCCCATTTCCTCTTTGCTGTCAAGGGAGGGGATGACAAGTGTGATATTTTTCTTTGTGTCATCCGGATTATATACGATATTGGGCGTATAGGAGGCAAGAATACTCATAATGGAATCCTTTTCCGTTTCCAGACCGAACCGGTTACGGAAAAGATCTTTTTTGATGGCACGCCATC
>JAFVRL010000214.1 GCA_017504325.1 Lentisphaeria bacterium
CTTTCACAAAGTTGTTATGGTGATTCAATCCAGTTTATAGATCCTTACATTATCGATCCAGATGGGCTGATCGTTCTCGAAAAATTTTGCACAGAGGTGAACCCAGACGCTGTCTGCCTTTTTCTGGTTCCGGTAGCCGGATACATGGATGGTATTGCTCAAGGTCTGCCAACCTTTATTCACACGGATGCCCTTGAAGGCATGGTACTGGGTATTGAATCTGCCGTTGCCGCTTCTGGGGTTGGTGATAAGTTCCAGACGGCCTTCCCCGCCGGTGATGGGGGAATAGACATCCAGCATGACCATATAGTGTTTACCGTATTCCGCTTTGCAGAAAAGGGTCACGCCGCCATTAAGGACTTTGTAAGCCTTTTTTCCGTCTGTGACATGCGTGGAATCCAGTACACCCTTGTTCAGCCAGGTGGTAAATCCTTTTTCTGTTTCAAAAGAGCCGTCGGCAAGTTCATTTTTGTATTTGATGCCGGAAACGATTTCAAGAGAAGCACGCAGAACAAGGGGAAGGTCCTTATTTTTCAGGATCTTATCCAGAGCCGCTCTGACTTTTTTATCCTTGAGATGGGGGATAAGTCCTTTGAAATTGCAGATGCCGGTACTTACAAGTTCATTCCATTTTTTCGGCACATAAGGATCTTTGGCAAGTTCTGCCTGTGCTTTGGCTGCTTCCGGAATGGAGTTGATGAGTTTGACCGCATTTTCCGCAGAGGCTATCGAGCCGTCATATTCCAGATAGGGGGCATAGAGGCAGATAAGACTCTTGCGGGAAAGTTCCCACAGATGCTTGAAAAGTTCTGCCCTGCGTTTTCTCACAGGGGTATCCGCCAGAGCGACAGTTTTATTCATCAGTGCATCAAATTCGGCAACATCCTTTTCCGTAATGGGGTAGGTATATGTCCCGCTTTCATTCAAAGGCATATATGTGCCGGTATGGGAAAGTCCCCAGGCGGTCTTTCTCACTTCGGGACGCAGCCAGTAATTTTCCCATTTCTGATAGTATTCCATAAGGAAGGGGGCAGCTTTCTTCCCGACTGCCCGTTCACACCACTCTTTGAAATGGGCGTCAAGATCGGTATTTATGTCCCAGTAAAGACGGGAGATAAGGTAGAGGGTTGGCCCGGACATGGGAATATCGTTGCACGCTTCCAGATAGACGCCCCTTACATTGTAAGAATAGGCAAGTTTGAACATATCCGCATAACTTTTCATGTGGACTCTGGGGATCATATATACATACCCATGCATGCCGATGGAATCCAGATAGTCATAGGTGAGCAGTGTTTTGGCTCTTTTGCTCCATTCTTTAAATGTTTTTTCGATCCTTGCTCTTTCCGCAGGTTCACGGGAACCTGTAAGGATCTCCCGGCAGATCTGGGGCATCACATTATCAGGCAGATCGAAAGAAGGGGGATCAAAAACTTCCCGGTAGGCGTAGGCAATAATAACTTTTTCCGGATGTGTTTTTTTGATTTCCAACGCTACATTTTTGATCCATGTCCAGTAAAGGGAAGAATAATCCGCACTTCCGATGGAGTTGAGTTTGCCGTTGACCGCTTTCAGACACTCTCTGCACTGGCAGCAGCCGCCATTATCGTTGACGCTCAATTCCACATGATATGGTTTGCCGTGGATGGGATGGGGTTTGTTCTTTTTGCTTCTTTCAAACAGTTCCCGGAGATTTTCCACAGCGATTTTTACCGAGGCAGGATTGCTCCAGCAGGGCTGCCATCCGTGACGGTAGGGAGTCCAGGGGTTGGGGAGTTTCTTATTGTATTTGGGAAGAACAGCTTTCTTTCCCCCCAGAACAGGCAGGATCTCTTTGGGCCAGGAGTTGTCGGGAGCATATTTTCCAATGGGGAAAGCCCAAAGGGAGATACCGTGACCGCTTGTAAAACCATATATACGGGTGTACCAGTGGTCATGTTTGTAAATATGCCGCCAGATATTTACGGAGGGAGATTTTATCTCCTTTACTGCGGGAACGGCAACATCTTTTACTTGCGGGAAATCATTTTCCAGATCTTTTTCATAACCGGGCAGGCGTTTTTTCGTTGCATGATAGTGCATAAGGAAACGGACACCGAAGTATTTTTCCAGTATATAAACAATGCCGCTTTTCACGCTGTTTCTTGTTCCGGAAATACGCATGGTATTTTTATCGGGAAATTCGATGGTAAAGGAGTCATCGGTAAACCCCTGATCCCGGAAGTTGAGTTCAATGGTATTTTTCCCCGGAACGCGGGTTTTGCTGATGGGAAGTTTCGTCCCGGTACATTCTCCTGCAAAGCGGGAAAAATCGTTTGCCCAGATCCCGGCAAATCTGTGACCGGGCTGCAAAGGCACGATCACCGCTTGAGGGATGCCGTCTTTATAGATTTGAAAATCTTTTCCGCAACAGAGAAAGGCTGTTGCTGTCAACAGTAAAAACAGTATTTTTTTCATTTGTTTTTCCTTTATATAAAAACTTTCTGTCCTTAAAATTTACCCCAAACCCAGCCTTTGGTAGTGTATGTTGTTCTGGGCCATAAAATCTCTTTTTCAGAATTGCCACCCAGAGTTTTATCAATACGGACAGCACCATTGAAGGTCACATAATTGGCTGTATCGTTGTGCCGCAGATAGATACTGTAATCTGTGGCGTGCTGTCGTCCTCTCCATACGGTGGCATGATCACTGCTGTAATTCAAAATCTCATATCCGTTGCGGATCCTTCCCGGATAGGAAGCATGAACCGGATTCCGGGTACTTGTTGCAGACGCCGTATCTGCAAAAAGCACACTGTTTACAAAATATTTACTGCGGGCAAGGTAGCTTACTTTCTGGGAGTAGAGCTGACCAGGTTCGGAATCTCTTTTAACAGGATATTTTCCGTACGTTGCAATCGGAATACCATAATGGACATCATAGTGGTGTTTGCCATATACGACCCAGCTTTCTGCGGGGCAGGAATAACTTTTGCTGTAAGGAATATATTTATTTTCCGAGAGATTATACCCCCAGTACCAGGTTGATTTTCCATGGGGAATATCTGTTGTTCTCAAATGATCCATGGAGGAAAGAGTCCAGTCTTTATTATCCAGTACATACATGGTATATGCCACATGGAGCTGTTTCAAATTCCCTGCACAGGCAATGCGTTTTGCCATACCTCTTGCGTTACTCAACGCCGGAAGAAGCATCCCGGCAAGGATGGCGATGATGGCGATAACGACCAATAATTCGATGAGTGTAAAATTCCGGCGTCGCATAATATTCATTATGTTACCTCCTTTAAGTTTGTTTTCGTTTTATTTTATCTTTTTTTTACTTGTGTTGCGTACATTTTGAGTACAAATTTTCTCCTGTAATATCACATAATGAATATTATGTGACATCAGAAAATCGTATTGCTTGTAATATTATACAAGTTTTGATTAAAAAGTCAAGAGGCAGTATGATAAAAAAGTGAAAATTATTGCCGTATGATTTTTTACCGGGAGGAACTTTTCCGCGCAACAAAAGAAGTGGGGATCTTTTTATGGGAGGCAGTTTCCCCGCTTTCATTGCTGTAAAGTTCTGCAACAAGATCCACCGCCGCTCTTCCCAGAGCAAAACGGTCGTGGTAAACAGAACTCAAAGTATATTCATCCGGAGCGATATTATCATAGCCGATGACCATTACATCTTCAGGAACACGGTATCCGATTTCCCGTATTTCATCCATAAACTGGCAGGCAAGATCGTCATTGGAGGCAAAAACCACCTTCGGCGGATCTTTTTCTGCAAGATAACTGCGGACAACTCCGCCCTTCTTCAGCAGATCATTATTATTTAATATACACCGGATACAGCTTATTCCTTTTTTTTCTGCAAGACGGGCAACTTCCTGTACCCTGTCATTGGAACTGGAAATAAACTGTGTATTCTGACTTGTGATATATTCCAGCAGATAAAGGGAATTGATCTTCTGTTTTTTCAGATGAAGAAGCATTTGATTTACACCATTTGTCACATCAGCTGTTACAGAGGAAATATGTTTCAGGGGGCTTTTGCCTGTAAGAAACACATGGGGAAGGTTTTTGTAATCAAAAAGAGCTTTCAGAACAGGATCGAATCCGCTTATCCTGCTGCCCATGGTAATGATCCCTATGGAATGGGGCAGAAACCCATCCAGCCATTTACTGATCTCTTCACTTGAGGCATCCGGAGACGGCAATGCCACAACTTTTACAGAAATATTCTTTTCCGCCGCCCGGTCAAAGATCCCGGCAATGTATTCCATGGAACCTCTGCTGTTGCTCTGCTGGATATGTTTCTGGAAGGAAAAGGGCAGAACAAGATTCAATGTGGGATAGGGGATCCTGTAAAGATTTTCCGCTTCCGGGGAAATGCGTACTCCGCTTCTGGCAGATTTTGTCTCAAAAAGTCCGCACTGCATCAGATCCGTATAGGCAAGATGGACGGTGCCGCGGTTGATGGAAAAGTTCTTGGCTATCTGACTTTCCGAGATCACTCTTGTGCCGGGGGCAACTCTTCTTGCAATCACAGCCTTACGGATCTTTTCAAAAATCTGCACCCGCAAAGGAATGAGACTTTTAAAATCAAGTTCTATTTCAGGATCAAAACGGTATTCTTTCATTATTCCTTCATTCTTCTTTCTTTGTACGCAATTTTATGAACAAACGATATCCGTTAAAATATAACAGAAACAGGAAAATATCAAGCAGTATTTATTATTTTTCCCGTTTCTGGACAGCTTTCTTTTCTTTCCAGGAATTTTCCGGAGCTTCCGCAGCACTCTCCCACAGATTTTTGTACTTCCGTATGTAAAAAGGATCTCCCACAGCTTCGATCGTGGCACCATCACTGTTTTCCAATGCCGCAATGACCTTTACCGGCGTAAACTGATCCGGCATCCGGGCAAGCTGAAAAGAACGCTCCATCATATTATCTCCGGAAAAACCTTCCGTCAGTACACGCGCCTTCACAAGCTGGGCAAGGATCATTCTTGTAGATCTTATCGGCACTTCACAGATCCGGGAAACAGTATCTTCCGTAAGCAGCTCACCGCCCTTCTCAAAATTTTCCCTGATCCGTGCAACAAATTCCAAAGCGATCGCATTGCGCTGTGTCGTGGAAAGAGTACCGTCTCCGGGGAAAAATTCATATTCATTCACATTCTGGATGGCAAAAGTCATCTGCGCTCCGGCAAGGATCAGATTCCAACTTAAATTCAACCAGAGAAGCAAAAGGGGCAATGCGGCAAAACTTCCGTAAATGGTATTATATTTCACCATCATGAACTGGGCATAAATATACGCCACCTGTAAAAGAATATACGCCAGTGCCGTTACAAATCCGGCAGGAATGGCGGCACGGAACTTCACCCGGGTATTGGGGATGGCTATGTAGATGAAACAGAGTACAAGCCAGATGGACACAAAAGGCAATCCCTTTGTCAAAAATCCCAGAACAGGAACAATGGTTGCAGCATAAGGCATCTCCCGGACAATACTGCCCACCCGGGTAGTGGCAACCACAAGTCCGCTCCCGGCAGTAAGAAGCATAAAAGGGCAAATAATGACAATGGCGATATAATCCGTGATCTTACGGATAAATGAGCGGCCTTTGGGGATCCCCCAGATGTCGTTCATGGTATTTTCAATATTGGAAAGAAGTTTGATCGTTGTCCAGATAAGGACAAGCACACCGGCTCCGGCAATGATGCCGCCTTTTGCCTGCCGCAAAGTGGCATCTGTAAAGGTAATGAGTTTTTCCGCAACATCAGGATACAGGGAAAGCCACTCCCGCGTCTTGCTCTCCAGCACATCAGAAAAACCGCACCCCTGGGCTATTCCGAAAACCAGTGCAGCCACAGGAACAAATGAAAAAAGAGTATAGAAGGTCAGAGAGGAGGCTTTGAAAGAACACTTATTCTGAAAAAAAAGTTTTCCTGTCAGAAATGCGATCCGCAGAAAAGAAAGAAAAAATCTCTTTATCCCGGAAAGATCACGGGAACGGATCATCCAGATCTTCATTTCAAAAATATCTTTCACCTTGCTCATTATGATCTTACTCCATTATAAAACGATACATGCATAAATAAAAAACAGGGAGAAGATCGCTCTCCTCCCTTGATGACCCATTCAGGTTCAGCGATGACGCTGGTTGCGGCGTTTGATCTCGCTGGGCTTTTCAAAATGTCTTCTGTTACGAAGTTCTTTGAGTGTGCCTTCTTTGTCCAGTTTCTTTTTCAGACGGCGGAGAGCGCGCTCGATGGGTTCACCTTTTTTCAGGCGGACTTCTGTGCATTCCATAGTTTTCACCCCCTCCCGTTTCCTTCTCTTTTGTTCATCTCTTGTATCCTTTTTCCGGTTATCCCGGCCGATTATCGTTACTCGTTGGCAAATCCCGCCTCATCCATCAGAAGATCCCGCAGCTTGTTCAAAGCCTGATTCTGGATCTGACGGACACGTTCTCTTGTACGATGGATCTCCTGACTGACCTCTTCCAATGTTTTGGGTCTGCTTCCATCCAAACCGAAACGCAGGATAAGGATCATCCGTTCCCTGTCCTCCAGATCTCCGAGAATATCCACCAGACGGCCTACCGATTCCACATCACTCAAAATCCGGTCGGGAGTCTGGGCACTTCCATCAGGGATGATATCCTGAAATTCCCCGTCCTCACCCTGCTGGATGGGATCATGCAGAGAAAACGTACGCAGATCGGCAAGACGCAGACTGTTCACTGTTCTTTCACTGAAATCCAGATCTTTGGCGATCTCGGCATCAGTAGGCTCGCGCCCGAGTTTTTCAGCCAATTTCATACGCAATGCTTTGATCTTGTTGATCTTACCGGCAGACTGCACAGGGATGCGGATGATCCGGCTCTGATTGGCAAGAGCGCGGCGCATAGACTGCTTGATCCACCAGGCGGCATAGGAACTGAACTTTGCTCCCTTTGCAGGATCAAACTTCTCCACAGCACGCATAAGCCCGATATTTCCTTCGGAAATCAGGTCAAGCAAAGGCAATCCCAGACCTTTGAAGTCATGGGCGATCTTTACAACAAGACGCAAGTTTGCCTGAATGAGAGTGGCTCGCGCCGCTTCATGGGCAGAATCGTCATCTCCATGGATCTTGGCGGCAAGTGCAACCTCTTCCTCTTTGCTGACAAGGGAGATCTGACCGATATCCTGCATATAAACTTTCATTGTATCATTCTTGGATGCCACGCCAAGTTTCACTCCGGGCAGATCCTTATCTGCATCCCCGTCAGCCCCGACCTCCTGCGTCTCGGAATTATCCACCTGCAATATACTGGGAAGACCGGCTCCGCCTTTCACAGGGGAAAGACCTTCAGGAATATTGCCGGATCCTTTTTTCACCGTTTTTACAGGGGCGGCTTCTTTCGTTTCCACAAAATCGTCTTCTGCATCCGCAACAGATGCCTTTGCCTTGGGAGAAACGAGATTTTTCAGACGGGATTTGGCAGATGTCTTGGAAAGAAGCTGACGGAGGACTTCCCCGATCTTTTCATCATCCAGATCCGCTTTACGGGAAGACGCTCTGACAGGTTTCACAGTTTTTTCCACCTTCGCAGGGATCTTCTCTTCTTTAACAGGAACTTTCACCGCCTTCACAGGAGTTTTTGCCTCTTTGGCAGGAGTTTTTTCAGCCTTTACAGGAACTTTCACCGCTTTCACAGGAGTTTTTTCCTCTTTGCCGGAAACTTTCACAGTCTTTACAGGAGTTTTCTCCACTTTGGCAGCAGTTTTGACCTCCGGCACAGTCTCTTTTTTTACAGGTGTCTTCACAGTCTTTGCAGAAACTTTTTCGCTTTTGGCAGGAGTCTTTACAGATTCTTTTCCTGAAGTTTTTTCAGTTTTCGGAACACTTTTTGCAGGAGTTCCGGCAGAAGGAGCAGCCTTCACCGCCTTTTTCGCAGGGGCGGTCTCCACAGCTTTCTTTTCTGCTGCGGCATTGTTTTTTGCCACTTTTTCGGCTGCCTTCACCGCACCTTTTCCTGTCTGAACGGAAGCTTTTGCCCCCTTCTTTGCCACAGGATCGGAAACCGGTTCAACAGCAGGAGCTTTCACAGCTTTCCCTTTTTCAGCAGAAGAAGTCTTTTTGGCAGGGACTTCCTTCCGGGAAACAGCTGCACTTTTTTCTGCAGGTGCAGTTTTCCCATTTTTTGTACTGTTGGCAGAAGCAGTTGCTCGTTTCATCAAAATGGCTCTCCTTGTGTTCAAATTTTTCTTCCGGCACTTCTTTGCAAAAAAATCCTGCATTGGAAGGACTGCCGGCATTTGACTTTTGTTTCTTCAGCGGTTATCTTAATGTTGCAGAAAAACTCTGCAATATATAAAAAAGACAGTTGCTGTAAAAACATTATCGACATATATTATAACATAAAATGAGAAAAAAACAAGAGGACAATACGATTTTTTGCAAAAAAACTTTGCTTTCCCTGCTGAACGATCTGATCCCCTCCCGGGCAGCAGAAGAAACAGAGGATCATCCTTTATGCTTTTCTCCGGTGGATACGGATCTGCTGCCGCTTTTTGCTCTGGGGCTGCTGTTCCATTTAAAAAAGGTGAAGGGCTCCCGGGGACTTTTTCTGGAAGTCCCCAGTTTTGCTGTTGCCGACCGGACAAAGAATGCTCTCACGCTCTGGGCAAAAGCTCTGAATGAACCCATAGACTGCGTCCTGCTGCCGGACGGGATCTCCTGCGGGAAAAATCTGGCAGAAGCAGAGATCCCCAGAGCAACCATATTCCACAAACTTCTTTACGAACCGCCGGATATCCTCATAGCCTCCTCCGGCGCGCTCCTCTCACCTGCCCCCCTCCCCGGCAGAATGGAGGAGACCCGTTTTACCGTCACAGCCGGTATGACTTTAAGTATGGAGGATTTTCTTCAAAAGCTGGTCAAAATGGATTTTGACGATGAAGTGGAGGTCAACATCCGGGGGGAATTTGCCCGCAGAGGAGGGATCGTGGATGTATTTTCTCCTGCGGAAAAAGAACCGGTGCGTATTGAATTCTGGGGGGATACTGTGGATTCCATGCGCTATTTTTCCACAGAGACCCAGCTGACCACCCGGGATGCAAAAGAGTACGATATCGTATTGCGTTCCGGCTCTGCACCGGGAGAGGAGAAGGAAAATACAGGCGACCTTTCCGACTACCTTGCCGTATGGAATCCATGCACAGCCTGTGCCTATCCGGATTCCTGCCGGGATATGCTTGTAAAATTCTTCCCCGGGGAAAGTTTGCAGAAATGGCAGTTTCTCTCCACAGAAGGTCTCCTCAAAAATTCCGTTCTTTTTCTGGACGAAGTGGAATCCGCCGCACGCCCCGGTGCCGTTTCCGGCGGGATCTATCCCTCCTCCAAACATATTTTAAGCATGATCCCGGAAGGCGCAGAGGAAAATACAGCAGAACTGGTAAGTCAGATCAGTGCCAATCTCATTACCCAACTATTGGAAAGTTCCTATTCCGTATATATTTGCGGGGCTTCCGGAAACGATCTTATCCCGCTGCAGGAGTGGCTTCATACGGTTTTGCCGGAAAAAGAAACAGAGATCCGTTGTATTCCTCTTGCCCTGCCCTGCGGGATCTTTGCCCCGGAACACCGCTTTGCAGTATTCACCCAGCAGGAACTTTTTGCATCGGTGCGCCGTCTTGCCAATACAAGAGTCATCCCGGAACGGGAAAGTGCAAAATTCCGGGATATGGTGACAAATTCCGGAGAGGAGGCATCCGGCGGGGATCTGGAGGACGGAGACTATGCGGTACATATCAACTACGGGATCTGTATTTATCACGGCATCACTCTTGTGGAGGACCGGGAAAGTTCCTACGAAGCATTGGAACTGGAGTTTGATGATGACACCATCATCCATGTGCCGGTCTCCCAGGCCCATTGTGTCACACGGTATATCGGCTCCAGCAAAGGCGGAGTACGGTTGAGCAAGATCGGCACCTCCCGCTGGAACAAGTTGAAAATAGAAGCGGCATCCTCTGTCCGTCTCCTTGCCATGGACATGCTGAAACTGCATGCTGCAAGATGTACCGCATCCGGAATGGCATTCCCCCCGGACGATCTCCAGCAGCAGCTTTTTGAAAAGGCATTTCCCTATACAGAAACTCCGGACCAGCTGAAAGCTGTGCAGGAGATCAAAGGCGACATGGAAGATGACCGTCCCATGGACAGACTGCTTTGCGGAGATGTGGGATACGGAAAAACAGAAGTTGCCATGCGTGCCGTATTCAAATGTGTGATGGCGGGCAGACAGGCGGCAGTCCTCGTTCCCACGACCGTGCTTGCCCAGCAGCACTTTTACAACTTTCTCGACCGTTTTGCCGGTTATCCTGTCCTCATTGATACCTTAAGCCGTTTCAAAACTGCCAAACAGCAGGCAGAGACTCTGAAAAGAGTTTCCGAAGGAAAGGTGGATATTCTCATCGGAACACACAGGCTTCTGCAGGATGATGTCAAATTCAGGGATCTGGGACTTGTTGTAGTGGATGAAGAACAGAGATTCGGCGTAACGCACAAGGAAAAACTCAAACACATGCGTTCCACCGTTGATGTGCTTACCATGACTGCCACCCCCATTCCCCGTACATTATATTTTTCCATGTCCGGCATGAGGGACTTGAGTACCATTATGAGTCCCCCGGTCCGCCGTCTTCCGGTACAGACCATTGTCAGCCAGGACGAGGACAGCGTGATCAAATCCGCTATTGCGAGGGAATTGCAGAGATCCGGTCAGGTCTATTTTCTTTACAACCGGGTAAGCACCATCGAAAAAGCCGCCGCAAGGATAAAAGCCCTTGTTCCGGAAGCAAGAATAGCCATCGGTCACGGACAGATGGATGAACACGAGCTGGAAAAGGTGATGAGCAGTTTCATAGAGGGTAAAACAGATGTTCTTGTCTGTACGACCATCATTGAATCAGGGATCGATGTACCCAATGCCAATACCATTATCATAGACCGTTCCGACCGGCTGGGACTGGCAGAACTTTACCAGCTGCGGGGCAGAGTAGGCAGATGGAACCGTCAGGCGTATGCCTTTCTCCTTCTCCCGAAAAGCATGATCCTTACCGGAACTGCCCGGGAGCGTATTGCCGCCATAAGGAAATATACCCATCTGGGTTCCGGCTTCAAACTTGCTCTGCGGGATCTGGAGATCCGCGGCGCCGGCAATATTCTGGGGGCGGAACAAAGCGGTCACATCAATGCCATAGGATTCAATCTCTACTGTCAGTTATTGAAAATGGTCACAAGCAGGATGCAGGGGATCAAAGTAAAGGAACGGCGTGAGTGTGAACTTTTTATAGACTTTGTGGATTACAGCGTAAAGACTTCCCGTGGAAAAGTCGCGGCGGCTTTCCCGGAGGAATATATCAATTCTGAACGGTTGCGTCTGGACTTTTACAGAAGACTTGCCCTTGCGGAAGATCAGGAAAGTATCGACAATATCCGTAAAGAGCTTCTTGACCGTTTCGGCAAGCTGCCGCAGGAGACGGAAAACATCCTTTTGTGCAATGAGATCCGGGTACTGGGGATCGCGGAAAAAATCGACTCCATTTCCTGTACTGACAACAAAGTAGTCATGCAGAAAGGAGCGTCCATCGTGCGCATAAAAGGGCGTTTGCCCACACTTCCTGACGGGATGGATCCTGAAACCCGCCTGAAATTTCTGAAAATTATCCTTCAAAGGGATCTTCAGGGGATAAGTCTCAAGCAGAGTCTGCAATAAAAAAACACCGTTGTCCCCCATACATTTTTTCTTCTGCTCAAACATGGAGAAAACACCTTTTTTTTGAAAAAATGGGGGTTATCGGTGAATTTTGATGAAAAAAAACGGAAAGAAACTTGACAAATCTTTCCGGGCATGTATATTAAAGACTATCTTCACTTGGAACAAACAAAAATTTTATTTAAGGAGTAGACATCATGGCTGCTAAAGTTGATGCTGAAAAATGTGCCGGTTGCGAAACCTGCGTGGGTGCTTGCCCTGTAGAAGCGATCAAAATGGTTGACGGAAAAGCTGTAATTGACGAAGGTGCCTGCGTTGAATGTGGTGCTTGCGTCGGCGAATGCCCCTGCGAAGCCATTTCCCTCTGATCTTTTTTATGATCTTCAAGCCGGTCTGCCGGCTTTTTGCGGGTGTAGCTCAGTGGTAGAGCTCCAGCTTCCCAAGCTGATTATGAGGGTTCGATTCCCTTCACCCGCTCCATTTCCAGCCCGGTTTTTCCGGGCTTTTTTTTACCACATAAGGGAAGTATTTATGAAATCTTTTCTTTCTTTTTTTCTGCTTGTTTTCTGTATGAGTATTCTCGCAGCCGGTGAAAAACGCGGTGCGGTAGCCTTCACATTTGACGATTATCACGGTCCCCGGTGGCTGAAAGCGGATGCCATCTTCAAAAAATACAATGCCCATGCCACTTTTTTCATTGTTGGCGGTTTGAACAGAGAAAAACTGGACACCATGAAAAAACTTCAGGCAGCAGGTCACAGTATCGGTTTGCACAGCTTGCGCCATAAGGATGCCTGTACGCCGAAAACCGGAAAACTTTATGAAAATTACTTTGAGAAAGAGGTCAAACTTCAGTATGATATTTGCAAAAAAGAAAATATCCGCACAGTAAGTTTCGCCTATCCCAACAACCGGAGAAACGAAGAAAGCGATAAAGAAATGTTCCGGCATTTTGATTATTTGCGGGCAGGACTGGGCAAACCGGGCAAAATGCTTTTCTATCCGTTAAATTCCCTGAAAAAGAAAATGGTCCTTGGCGGTAAAGGCATAGGCAAATATTACAAAACCGATGCGGAAGAGATCAAATGCCTTCTGGATAAAGCAGCAGAAAGCAATTCCCTTATCGTCTTTTTCTCCCATGACATCCGTCCCGGCGCCCCGGGGATCAGTATGCCGACGGAACTTCTGGAAGAGTTCCTTGCCCATGCCGTTAAACGCAATATGAATATCATAGGTTTCAATGAAATAGAAAAATTGATAAACACCGGAAAGAAAAAATGACCGTTTTACATGAAGTAAAAATCACTCCGGACCACGCCGATGGTCTTTATACTTCCGGGGAAACAGCCATGTTCAAAGTGGAATATTTCCGTAATGGAAAAAGTTGTCCGGATCAGTTTCTGCTGGCATTCATCCACCATCTGGCATACCCGGTAAGACGGCGGGATATGATCAAGTTTTCTACGGGGAAACAGGAGAAATTATCTGTGGAACTGAAAGAACCCGGCTCCACCGTTCTGGAGATTTTGATCCCCGGAAAAAACGGCAGACCTCTGCGCAGAAAAGTTTCCGGTGAAAAAACCCATTACCTCTCCTTTTCCTGCGGGATCATTGCCTCTCCGGAAAAATGCCTCCCCGCAGTGGATAAGCCGGAAGATTTTGACAGATTCTGGGAGGAACAGAAAAAAGAACTGCAAAAGGTTCCGCTGCGTATTCTGGAAAAAAATGCTGTGGAAATACCGGAGGAAAGAAAAGGTGGATTTCTGGCATGGGATATGAAAATAAGCTGCGCCGGATCAATGCCTGTCTCCGGTTATCTTACCATGCCGGCAGATGTGGCAGCAGGTAAAAGAAAAGTTCCTGTCGTTGTATCCTATCACGGAGGCGGAGTGAGAAGTTCCATTCTTTCTTTCCATGAAAATGCGATCTGGTTTGATGTGAATGCCCATGGGATCGTCAACGGAAAAGAACCTTCTTTTTATCTTGAACTCAGCAGAAATGAACTTCATAAATACATCCACAGAGGTTTGGGATCCAGAGACACTTTTTATTTTAAGGATATGTATTTGCGTCTTCTCCGGGCGCAGGAATTTGTCCGGCAGCTTCCGGAATGGAACAGGAAAGATCTCATTCTTTCCGGCGGCAGTCAGGGCGGAGGGCAGGCACTTGCCGGAGCCGGACTTGATCCCCATGTGACCCTTGTCCATGCCTGGGTACCGGCACTTTGCAACCTGAATCATTACAGGAAAGGCTATTCCTCTTCATGGCCCTGTTCTTTGTATTACAGCAATCAAAGCAATCTGGATATGGATAAAACTGCAGAATGTATCCGGTATTTTGATGCAGTCAATTTTGCGAGGAATATCCGGTGTGAGATCTTTATGTCTGCCGGACTTCTGGATTCGACCTGTCCGCCGGAAAATGTTTTTGCCGCATATAATGTGATCCCTTCCGGTAAAAAGACGATATATACACATCCGGACAAGGGGCATCTTATGGCATCCAATCCCTGCTTCCCGGAAAGATTGGAAAAACTTTTATCCGGCGGGAAATAAAATCCGGGAAAGAGAAAAACCGGTCAGCAATTTTTCTCTTTCCGGAGATTTTCTTTCTTTTTCCAGGGGATCTGGGCAAGAATTGTGGCAATCAGAATGATACAGCATCCCGCCAACTCCCTTCCCGAAAGTTTTTCCTGCAGGAAAAGATAACCTCCGGCAACAGCAAAAACCGATTCCAGACTCATAAGAAGTGTGGCAGTTACCGGATGAAGATATTTTTGCGCTGCGATCTGCAGAGTAAAAGCAATGGCACTTGATCCCACACCGCAGAAGATCCAGAATGGCAGGGAAGCCGTAATACCGGAAAGACACCATCTTTCCCCGGCAAGCAGGGAGGCTATGACAGAAAAAACAGTTGCTGCGGCAAACTGGACACAGGAGAGACGGATACAATCACATTTTGCAGCATAATGATCGATGACCATAATATGTCCTGCATATAAAAAAGCACAAAGGATCACAAAAAATTCACCCTTTCCAACCGTTTGAATTCCACCGCAGAGCAGATATGTACCCGCCAGAGCGATACCGGAGGCTATATAGAGAGGGAAAGGCGTTTTTCTCTTGAGAAAAAGTCCGAGGAAAGGAACAATGAGAATGTAGAGTGCTGTAAGGAAACCGGTCTTTCCGGCGGAAATATATTTGATTCCCAGCTGTTGACAGAAACTTGCGGAAGTGATGGCGATCCCGCAAAAAAGCCCGCCTAGCAGAAGATCTTTTTTTGCTGTTTTTCCGGCATTGCCCCAGAAAGAAAGTTTTTTTTCTTTCACCAGATCGAAGAACATGATCACCAGACATAAAGCCCCTGTCCCCACAAAGGAACGCAAAGCGACAAAAAGTAAAGCATCCACATATTTTGTACTTTCACTTTGTGCGGAAAAAGCGGTTCCCCAGATGACGGTTGCGACCAGCATGGCAATACTTGCCCAGAATTTTTGCATAATCAGACTTTCTTCAAAAGCAGTTCTTTTTACAATTTACAAAAACAATCCTGTTACAATATACCCGGAACAGTATTTTTACAAGTAAAAATATGATAAAGTTTCTTGAGACATACCGGATATTTACAGCAATAAAAAACAGACAGAATGCGTTTACACATCACTCTGTCTGTCAGAAATTGTCATGGAAACAGATTTCAGGGAATAAGTTTTCCTCCAAGCAGTTCCGGATTGTTGGCACTTATACTTGTCAAACGCACTTTCACAAGATCACCAAGAATATCCTTCTCTTTGGAAGCAATACGTATTTTCATATAATTACTGGAATATCCCTCGTAAATTCCCGCAGCACATACTCTTTCAGGGATAACCGTCGTTTCCGTACCGATCAGACTTTTGGCAAATGCAGCGGCACATTCCGCTTTCAATGCCTTCAATATCTCAATACGCTCACTCATCTCTCCGGCAGTGGGCCGGCCTTTCATCTCTGCGGCAGGTGTCCCTTTCCGCGGGGAATAGGGAAATACATGCACATTGGCAAACTGTAATTCCCGGATGAAATCACAGGATTCTTTGAACAATTCTTTTGTCTCTCCGGGGAAACCGGTAATATAATCGCATCCCAAATGCACATTGGCGATCTTTTTCTTTGCATAGAGTGCCATTTTCCGGTACTCATCCGCTGTATATTTTCTGCCCATTGCCTTGAGTATGGTATCGGAACCGGACTGCAGCGGCACATGCAGAAAATTGCAGATGCGTTTTTCCTCCGCCATATAATCAATAAGCTCAAATAACCGTTCTCCGGGTTCCAGACTGCCGATACGGATACGGTAATCCCCTTCCACCTCTTTCAGCAATTTTCCGATCAGATCTGTGATATGCAATGACCCGCACTCATACTGACAGGTATTCACTCCCGTAAGAACGACCTCCCGGAAACCGGATGCCACAATATTACGGAAATCAGCGATGACCTCCTCCACATCCCTTGACCGTTCCCTTCCTCTGGTATAAGGAACGATACAATAGGAGCAGAAATTATTGCAGCCGTCCTGGATCTTGAGATTGGCACGATGTTTGAAGGGGGTGAAAGCAAATGCGTGTTCCCGGAATACTTCTTCCGCTACAGGAGAAGTATTTTCAAGTTCCTCCTTTGCCTTTGCCCTCTCTTTCAGCCTGTTTTTATCAATATTGAAACGACGGGCAAGAAGGGACTCCAACTCATCTTTCCGGTCGGAAGAGAGCAATACATCATATTCCAGATTGTCATTACCATCCTCCTTTTTCAACAAATTGGCGGAACAGCCGGTAAAGACCAGATAGGAATACGGATGGTCATGCCGGAGCTGTTTCAGGGTTTGACGGGTCTTTTTTGCGGCAGTTTCCGTTACTGCGCAGGAATTCACTACAATCAGACTCGGACTTTCTTCGCTGTCTTCAGATACGATCTCAAACCCGCATTTGCGAAGACGATCACAAATGAGGGAAGAGTCAGCCTGGTTCAGCCGGCATCCAAGTGTTACAACAGATGCTGTCAATAAAATCATTTTCTAATCTGGCCGTTACCGTAAATTTTGTATTTATAGGTTGTTAATTCTTTAAGACCCATTGGGCCTCTTGCGTGTAATTTATCCGTACTTATGCCAATTTCCGCCCCCATACCGAATTCGCCGCCATCCGTAAAACGGGTGGAAGCATTCCAATATACTGTGGCGGAATCCACATAATTCTGAAAATATTCAGCAGCTCCGGCATCGGAAGTAACGATACTGTCACTGTGTCCGGAACCGTATTGATTGATGTGCTCCACAGCTTCCTCCACAGAAGAAACGATCCTGGCGGAGATCATGGTATCCAGATACTCATTGGAGTAATTTTCCTCCGCAACGCTTTCTGCAAGGGGATCCAGCAAACAGTATTTCTCATCCCCGTACACCTTTTTCAGACCTTTTTCCATGAAAAGTTTTTTCATTTCCGGAACAAAGCTCTCCGCAATATCTTTATGGATCAATACAGTCTCAAGCGCATTACAGACACCGGGCCGCTGGAATTTACCGTTTTCCAATATGGAAAGTGCCATGGAAAAATCTGCCATTGTGTCTATATAGAGATGACAGACACCTTTATAGTGTTTGATAACCGGAATCGTGGCTTCTCTCACAACTGTCCGGATAAGCCGCTCTCCGCCGCGGGGAATAATGAGGTCAATATACTGATCCATTTTCAAAAGGGCATTTACGGTTTCATGGGAGGTATCTCTTATAAGGGAGACCGCCCCTTCCGGCATACCGGCTTTTTCAGCGGCAGCGATCACGATATCTGCTATGGCACAGTTGGAGGAAAAGGCTTCCGAACCGCCCCGGAGGATCACTGCATTTCCGGATTTCAAACACAGGGAAGCGGCATCAGTAGTCACATTGGGTCTGGATTCATAGATAA
>JAFVRL010000215.1 GCA_017504325.1 Lentisphaeria bacterium
AAAACCCAGCAGGGAATCGTAAGAATACTGAGCAACTGTGCAAAAATGGAATTTTCCGGGGTAAACAAAATGGTTAACGGGGAGATAAATCCCAGAAAAGAGGACATACTGAAAAGAATGGCATAAATGCAGGCAACAACAGTACAAGAACTCTTGTTTCTTCCCAGAAGTTTATCATAACTTTTGCTTAACTTGTAATAAGCAACAAAACCCCAATAAAGATTGAATCCGGGAATAAACATATATCCTACCGCTTTTGCAGGAGTCGTATATGCTTTCTCCGCAGGAAGGAATTTCCAGTAATGGTAGAGAAGAACGATCTGGGCTATTGCAGAAATACCAACAGAAATGGTAATGACCAATACAGTAAGGATCAGAAGTCCGACTCCGGCAATCATAAGGAACAAGTCAGAAGAATGTTTTGCAAAAGCAATAAAAATGATTTCCGGGATAAGAACAATAATGGCTGTCACGGTCATCAAAAGGGGTATCCACCACAATTTATACATTCTTTCAAGGGATTTTACTGCCCCCTGTTTCAAAAGAAGATCCCGACTGTCCTCCTCTTCTGCAATAACATTTTCCTCTTCAACAGAGATATTTTCTTTGATTTCTTCCACTTTATCGTTTTTATTGTATTCTTCCATTTCATTCTCCTCTCTTAAGGTTTCCGGCAGAATCAGACCTTCGGAGCAAACACCACTGAAAACGGAGTCCGACCGCATGAAAAAAGGGTTCCGGCTTGTGACCGGAACCCTGATACACTTAAAATACTACGACTTTTCCGGTCATATTATTTTTCTGTGGGAACAACGATACCTTTGATGATGATGTTCTGACAGAAGATAAATACCAGAAGGGTGGGGATAGCCGCAATGATAAGGGCGGAGAATCCGACAGCCTGGCTGGCACGCTGCTGAAGCTGATAGAGATACACCATCATTGTCCACATGCTCTGATCCTGACAGAGAAGGAACGCCATCATAAAGTTACCGTAAGCAGCAGTAAAGGAGCTGAGTGCGATAACAGAGAGAATGGGAGTGGAAAGTCCCATGGCGATGTGCCAGAAAACAACCCATTCGGAAGCACCGTCGATAGCGGCGGATTCAAAGAGTTCCTTGGGCAGGGAGTCAAAGAATCCCTTGAGAAGGAAGATATTGTATCCGTTAGCCATACTGGGCAGGATCAGGGCGGCAAAGGTATTGAGCAGTCCCAGTTCTTTGATAAGCAGGAACTGGGGGATACCCAACACCATGGCAGGAAATGCCATAGGCAGCATCAGGAAGAGCAGGATCTTGTAGGAGGGAGCCATTTTGTAACGGGAAAGAGCATACGCACAGAGAGGATTGACCATCAATGCTGCAAGAACTGCCAGACAGCAGTAGATCACAGTATTGCGGGCGGCATGTCCGCTTGTAAGGATGGTATCAATAACCATAAGGTAGTTGCGCTTGAGATACTCTTTAATGAGCATGGCACGGTTGTCGATCACATTGAACCATTCGTATTCCTTGATGGGAGTGCTGACCATATCCCAGGAAACATAAACATTTCCCCAGGATTTATTGAGCGCATCAATGGTTTTGTATTTATCTTTCAGGAACTTGAGGTAACGATCCTGCAGTTTGGCAGCATTGGACACAACGCGCAATGCAGCATTCTTTTTATCTTTCACAAATTCGGTGTAGTGATTCTGCGCAATAGCAGTTTCAGGCGCAGAGGGGAATTTGGTGAAGAAGGGGATCTCCAGCTTATTGGTAATGGCATGGTGGTAATCCTGGGAAAGTTTCTGATAATCCACAACGCCTTTGGCATTGCGGTACTTGCTTTCCACAAAATTACGGTAATCCGTAAGAGCAATACGCTGCAAGCCCACTTCAGAGGTGCTGAGGGTATCAATAAAGGCACTCAAATCCGCAGACTGTTTCAGATTGTCTCTGGGAGCCTCTGTGGAGAGAACGATCTCATTGAAATCCTTGAAACCAAGATCATAAGCCTTATTCAAAGCAGCAATGGTCTTATATTTCTTTTTCAGCCAGGAACGGTATTCATTACCGAGGGTGACGATACGGATGTACTTGGGAGAAATACGGGTTGCAACAAAGTCTTTCCAGTCAACCTTGATCTGACCGGCAGCAGGTTCTGCAACAGGCACTTTGATCCCGGCAAAAGATTTTTCCTTTGTACGGTAGATCTTGTTGAGTGCGGCAAAATCTTTATATTTTTCCTGAAGATAAGCACTCCACTCTGCCTGGGCAGCAGGATCCACATTGACAAAGGCAAGGTTCACATTTTCACGGATGAAGGTGAGCCATTCTTTAGCAAATGCGGGCTTGTCTGCAGGATAACGCTCCGGAAGAGAAATATCACTCCAGTGAATGTAATTTGTTCCGAAGAGTTTGTTGAGGGCGGTAAGATTACGCTCCACTCTGGTACGCAGATGGGTCACAAATGTCCCGTCAAGGTCGATCCAGCTTGTCTGAAGATCAGGAAGAGTATTTTTGAACTCAAGGATCGCTTTCAGGAGGGGAGTATTGTACTCTGTGGAAATACCGCTGGAAGCAAAAAGCTCAACAGGCAGTCCCAATACGCTGAAATCGGCATAGTTGGTATTGCACTTTTCATTCATGTTCTGAATGGTGCCGAATTTCTTTTTCAGCCATGCACGGTATTGACGGACAGAAAGGGTGTCCACACCCACTTCATAGGCCATACCGATCACGCGCCAGTAATGGGGTTTGTTCTCTCTGACTCCGGCAATAAATTCACGGAAGTCACCGTTTCTTTCTCTGGAAACAGTTTCCGGAACAGTCACATTGGTAATGGCACCGATGGGCTCACGGAAGTCGGAGAAAACAAGGTTGTTTTTGTTGTTGTATTTTGTCAACAGATGCTTCTGGAAAAGAAGACGGTTGTCATATACATACTCCGGAGCAATGGAGAAATCATTGAAGTCCACATCACTCTTCAGAGAACCGGAGATCATGATCAAAAGGGGATAGATCATGGTAGCACCGCCAATAATCAGGATAAGATGTATGGCAAGACCAAGGATCTTTACCTTGATGTTTTTCTTTTCTACATTTCCAATAATAGGCATTATTTACCTCCTGTGGTTTTAAATTCCATCTTGGAAAGGCGTTTCAGGTTCTGGATCGTGAAGAGCAATGTCATGGAGCCAAGCACCCATGCCATGGCAATGGCACTGCCGAAACGCAAGTTGGTATAGGCTTCTTTGAAGATGTGCAATTCAGCAACTTCCGTATTGGCACGCCCGAAGGTCATAATAAGGATCATTCCTCCGGACTGGGAAGCAGAGATAAATGCACCTACAAAGTTGATGATGATCAAAGCCTTCAGTGTGGGGAACGTCACATGCCAGATTTTCTGGAAGAAGTTGGCACCATCGATCTCGGCGGCTTCGTATGTATCATCCGGCACACCTTTGAGAGCGGCAAGATAGATCAGACAGCCGGGACCAGCCCCTGCCCAGATCGTGGGGATCACGCAGGCAAACATTGCCCATTTTGCGTCTTCGATCCACGCAATGGGGGAGAAACTTACCCCGAAAAGATTGAGAATATTCCCAACCACCTGGTTCAGAATACCGGAAGAACCGCTCTGGTAGAACAATCTCCACATGAAGATCACCACCAGTCCGCTCATAACAGCAGGAAGGTAGAAGACCGTACGGTAGAAGATCTTTCCGCAGGAGACTTCCTGAAGCAGGATAGCAAGAACAATGGGAGCGCAGAATCCCAGAGTAAGAAGGAAGGACATGTACCGGAAGGTGTTCCAGATGGAACTCCACCATTCATCACTGAAGAGAACACCGGCAATATTGTCCAGACCGATCCAGTCGCTCTTGCCCACAAAGTGGTAATCCTGGAAAAGGATCTGGGAACCGCTGAACATAGGATAGTATGTCCACAGCAGGATACTCAAAACAGCAGGGAGCATGATAAGGTATCCCAACCAGTTCCGCTTGAATTCCCATCCTTTTTTCTTTCCGGAATAGGTATCTTTGGGAGAAAACACTTTCCAGATATTGTAGATCACAAAGCAGAACAGGCACAGGAGTCCAATGGCAAC
>JAFVRL010000216.1 GCA_017504325.1 Lentisphaeria bacterium
TGAAGCCAATACGATCACCCCTTTACGGAAACTTCCACTCTTTTTTCCGGCGGAAGGATTTTCTTCCATATTTATTTCCCTATTTTCTTTCTTTTCCATATTTTTCATAAATATCTTCTCCCCTTTTTCCCTCAATATACACGCAAACACTGTAAATTACAAGTATTTTTATTCCCTCTTCAATAACCTTTCCGCAATCTGCCCGGCGGTATTTTCCGGTACTTTTTATATACTCTGGAAAAATAATAAGGATCGGGAAAACCGCAGGCATTGGCGATCTCCCCTATACGCATCTGCGGCTGTTCGTGCAGTAATTTGTCGGCATATTCCAAACGGCGCATG
Organism: Lentisphaeria bacterium; assembly: GCA_017504325.1. Classification (GTDB taxonomy): domain Bacteria; phylum Verrucomicrobiota; class Lentisphaeria; order Victivallales; family UBA1829; genus RGIG5327. The sequence goes on from JAFVRL010000216.1 coordinate 343, forward strand.
GTCAAAAGTTCCACAAAGGAAGGATGGTGGTTATCCCGGAGCGTATGGGACAGGGAAGAAACACTTATCCCCATCTCTTTTGCGGCTTTCGCCACAGTAAGTTTCTCCCGGAAATGCCTGCCGATATATTCATGGAGAGCAATATACAAGTGATCGTCCTCTCTTGTGACCAATTCACATTTTACGATATAATCCACAAGTACTTCCAGAAGTCCGGACATCTTCTTTACCGCTTCATCATTATAATAAGGCAACTCTTCATAGGCTTTTTTCAGCAGTTCCTTTTTTGCCTTTGATCCGGCTTTTTTCAGAAGAAAAGAAGGCAGATCTTTCTGACAGCGGTATTGACCGAACATAAGAAATCCCAATAATTCCCCGCCGGGGGCAACTACCGGCATCACCGATTCCCCCAGAGAAGCGTGACAGATATAGGACTCACATTTTCCGCTTGCCGCACACTTTTTTTCCATAACAGAATCAAGGGAACAGCAATCGGAATAGGAAAAATATTCGGTTTGCATCATCTTGCAGAAAGGGGAACTTTCCTCCCCCCTCCCCCGTCTTACGGGAACGCCATCCCTGTCAAAAAAAACGATATGCACATTCATAACTGTGGCAAAATCATCCAGCAATTTCTGTACCCGTTCTTTCAGAATAAGGTTGAAAGAGAGTTTTTGCATCATATTTTTATCCTATTTTGCATCACTTTTTGCATTTTAATCCATTTTTTTGCCATATAATCTATTGCAGAATCTGTATTTGTCAAGTATAATATCTTCCGGAAAATAAATCTTTCACCAAACAAAGGAGATATTATCATGGAAAAAGTACGGATCGGTCTTATCGGGCTGGGTTTTATGGGAAGCACACACTTCGGTATCCACAAAGCAAATCCGGATGCCGTCATAACCGCATTGGCGGATGTGGATGAAAAAAAACGCAGGGGGGATATTTCCTCGGTAGCCGGCAATATCGGAAATGCGGATAATTCCAAGCCACTGGATCTTACCGGGATCAAAGTATATGAGTCAGGCTTTGATCTTATCAATGACCCCAATGTGGATATGGTGGATATCTGTGTCCCCACTCCCTACCATGCGGATCTGGTGAAAGCTGCCATTGCGGCAAAAAAATATGTCTTTTCCGAAAAGCCTCTCTGCCGGAATCTGGAAGAAGCCTCGGAACTGGCAAAAGCAGTGAAAAGTGCGGAAAAATATGTAAACTTCGGTCTTTGTGTCCGTGCCTGGCCGGAGTATGATTATCTGAAAACAGAATATAAGAAAGGCTCCTTCGGGAAAGTTCTTTCCGCCACATTCCGCCGTCTTTCCCCCTCCATTGCCGGGAAACACTGGGAAGACTGGTTCATGGATGGCAAACGCTCCGGCGGAGCTTTACTGGATATGCACACCCACGATACAGACTTTATCGTTTACATGCTTGGCAGACCCAATGCAGTAACAAGTATCGGCAGAAGCATCGTCAGCAGGGAAAACGGTATCGATCATGTGATCACCTTCTATCATTACGATGACGGAACGGTCGTTGAAGCCGAAGGCTGCTGGGGCGCCCCCTCCACGACCCCCTTTGAGATGACTTTCCAGGTGATCTGCGAAAAAGCCACCATCCGGCTTATGGCGGAAGGGTTCAAGATCTATTGGAACGATGGAAGGATCGAATCCCCCTCCGTGGAAGCAACCACCGGCTGGCATGTGGAACTCAAATATTTTGTGGACTGCATCAAAAACAATACCGTTCCCGACCGTTTCCAGACCTTTGACTCCATTCTTGATGCCTTCAAAGTTACTGCCGCAGAACAAACTGCTGTGGAAAAAGGAAAACGCGTAGAGATCGCTTACTGAAAAAAGGAGTAAAAATGTATAAAGCATTGAATTACTGGGTATTCGGAGGCTTTGACGCACAAAAGACTCCTTATGAGTTTATTGATTTTGCAGCGGAAAAAGGACTTGACGGTGTGGAATTTACCGTCGGCGATGTTCTTCCCGTTGACATCACAGAAGAAGAGTGTAAAAAGATCGCAGCCTATGCTGCAAGTAAAAAAGTCGGTTTGCGTACCCTCGCTTCCGGTGCCGGCTGGGGCTGCAATATCGGGGCGGCAGATGCAGAAGAACGGGAAAATGCTATTTCCTTTACGGAAAAATATCTCCATATTGCCAAATGGATCGGTGCGGAAACCATCCTTGTCGTTCCCGGAGCAACCCGGATCGCCTGGGATCCCTCCCGTCCGGTGATCCCCTATAAGCAGGTGTGGGATAATGCTCTTGCCTCACTCAAAAGACTTGTCCCCCTTGCAGAAAAACTCCATATCAATATTGCTCTGGAAATTAACTCTAAAGAGCAGCTTGATATGGTTGTGAGAAAACTGTCCCGCCTGGGTGGCGTTTTTGATGTTGTGCGAAACAACATATGATGAA
>JAFVRL010000217.1 GCA_017504325.1 Lentisphaeria bacterium
ACATCTTTTCGGCTGTGATGCAGGGATCCTTGCCCTGACAGACTGGAAAACTCCGGATATCTATGAATTCTTTTCCGGGAAAAAAAGCTGTTCCTTCACTTTTGCAGATATGTATGACAGTCTTTTCCCGGAACTCAAACTTCAGACAAACGGTAAATTCGGAGGCGGAGCCGCTTCCCCTGCATCCATGAAAAAAAGAGCGGCTCTTCTTTCCCATATCAAACTCAAAACAAACGCTCCGGCACTTTTCGATCTGGGAATATGGAAAACCGATGCAAACGGGATCGCTGCGGGGAAAGTGAAACTTCCGGATTTTACCGGCAGTATGCTCCTTTCCGCGGTGACGGCAGACAGCACCCGAACCGGCTCCGGAAAAAGTGAACTTACCATAAAGGACCGTACCGGAGTAACCGTCTCTCTGCCGGCGGCAGCAGCTCCCGGTGATGAGTTTGAATCCGTTTTCACCCTTTTCAATTTTGATCTTCCTGCGGGGGAAGGCACTTTTTCCCTTGAGCTTCCGGAAAGCTGGAAGGCATTGAGCAAAAAGGATTTTACATTTTCTCTTGCCAAAGGAGGTCAGGCAGTATGCCGGATCAAACTGCTGGTTCCGGAAAAGACCGGCAATCACGCGATCCGGTATATTTACACTTTCAAATCCGGCAAAGAAACTGTAAAAAAGACAGGTACAGCCACTCTTGCAGTCCGTCACAAAATACCGGAGGGAATGGAAAGCTCTTTCAGTCTTCTGCCCCGGGGCGGAAACCTTGTGGTCTCCGGAAAAAATGACAAGTGGTATCCTGATCCCTTCTCGGTGACAGTCACGATCAGCGATTCCCCCCTTTCCCTTCTTTCCGATGCTCTTGATTTTCTCCGTTCCTACCCCTACGGATGTCTGGAACAGACTGCTGCGGGAGCCTTCCCCATGCTCAGTGCCAATGCGCTTTACGCCTGCGGGCTCATCAGTAAAGAACATATGCAAACGGCAAACCGCACCGTTATGCAGGCATCATACAGGATTCTTTCCATGCTCCGTTATGACGGCTCTTTCAGCATGTGGCCCGGAGCAGGAAATGAGTTCCGTTCCGGAACGCTTTTCGCATCCCATTTTCTTTTTGAAGCAGAAGAAAAAACTTCCCTTTCCATTCCCATAACAGCAAGAAATCTTATCTGCCGCCACCTTTATAATATTGCAGATGATGCATCTCTTGCCAGAGGGGAAAGAGCGTATGCCGCCTATATCCTTGCTCTTGCGGATTCTTCCAGATTTCTGAAACCCGCCAGAAATCTGCTTGCAGACGGAAAACAGGATCTTGCCTCCCTTTTTGCTTCCGCTGCCCTGATCCGGGGCGGATTTGCAGCAGAGGGGGCTTATCACATGAAACAAACACTTGAAAAAGAGGTTTGGCGGGAAAAGGATATGCCTTACTCCTGTGCAGATGATAATGTCCGGGCAGGAATGGTCCTTTATCTTCTTTCCCGTGCCGATGCCAAAGCACCCGGCAGCCTCAAACTGCTTGACCGTCTTCAGCAAACTCTCCGCAAAGACGGTCTGGGCTGGGGTACCACCCAGGCAAACGCCTGGGCTGTTCTGGGGATCAGCAGCTGGGCGGAAGCCAATCAGCTTGCTCTGGACAGGGAAGCAAAGAATAAAACAATTGGTATCATCCATCTTTCCAGTGGGAAAAAGATCCCTGTCCTGACAGGAAAAAGTGTGGAACTTCAACTGGAAAAAGATGGAGAAAACCGTATAATCAATAATGATTCGCCCGGATTGTTCATTACGATGCGTACCAGAGGCATCATGCGCAAAGGCGTGGAAAAAGCCAATGGTATTACGGTAAAAAGAGAGTATCTCAATAAGGAAGGAAAAGTTATAACAAAAGCTGCTCACGGAGAGCTTGTTACAGTAAGACTCACCACATGGACAGAAACATTTGTTCCCGATGCAGTCATTGTGGATCTTCTGCCCGGCGGTCTGGAAATAGAGGACGGTTCTCTTGCGACGAGAGAAAAAGTTTCTCCCGGCATGGATCCGGATTCCCCCACCGTCAAATTCAAAGAAAACCGGCATGACAGATTCCTGCTTTTCTGTGATCTGGAAGGCAAACAGGTCTATACCTATAAGGCAAGGGCGGTCATCCGGGGCAAATATGCAAATTGTGCGATTGCCGCAGAAAAAATGTATGACCCTGATACAGCGGCACTTTCCCTTCCGGAAGGCTTTTTTGAAGTAAAATGAGAGTCAGAAGTTTTCTTCAGAATATGATGAAGGAAAAGAAGATCTTTTACGGTCTTCTTTTCCCTGTACTCTTTTCAGGTATTGCCGGGGCAACCGGACTGCTGTTGTGGCATATTCTGCCTTTTTATGCAGATGATCCGCTGGAGATCCTGCAGAAAGTCACGCCGGTAAAATGTTATTATGACAGAAACATGTCTCTTGTAAAAAGAGAGCGTTCCCGGCAGTACCAGTGGCGTATTCCCCTCCCCCTGTCCCGGATCTCTCCGGAAGCAGTGAAAGTCATCCTTGCGGCAGAAGATGCAAATTTTTACAAACATGACGGCGTAGATCTTTCTGCAATATTGCGGGCAGCATATCAGAATATTTCTTCCGGCAGGATCATTTCCGGAGCCTCCACCATCCCTATGCAGCTTGCCGCCCTCGCCATGCGTGAGAACAAAATTCCCAGGCGGACAGTGACAGGAAAGATACAGCAGGCACTCATGGCAAGGAAACTTGTCAGACTTTATCCGAAACAGCGTATTCTTGAAGAGTATCTGAACAGGATCCCTTTCGGCGGCAGTATTTACGGAATAGAGGCTGCTGCCGTATATTATTTCGGTCTGCCGGCTGAAAAGCTGAATATTGCAGAAGCCTCTTTACTTTGCGGTATCCCCCAGCGGCCCGGAGTTTACCGGCCGGATAAAGCTCTGCCTCTGGCAAGGGAACGGCAGAAAAGAGTCCTGCAAATGCTGGAAAAACGGCAGATCATACAAAAAGGGGAATGGGAAAAGATCTTCAACGATTCTCCATTGCGCCTCCGGGATTTTTCTTTTCCCTCCCGGCTTGCCGGAAAAGAACCCTTTATCCACAATATGTATTTCCGGCAGGCGGTACGGGAACTGGCAAAGACGGAAAGAAATGTTCCTTTTGAGATCCATACAGCTCTGGATCAGGAGATGACCGGAGCGGCTCTTGATACATTGAAAAAGTATGCCTCTTTCCATCCTGACATCAAAGATGGAGCCGCTGTTCTCATCTGCAACAGGACGATGGAAGTGCTTGTATATATCGGCACATTGGATGCAAAAGAACCCTTCACAGGTCAGGTGGATGCCGCTGCAGCCGTCCGCAGTGCCGGCAGTACCCTGAAACCCTTTCTTTACGGGGAAGGGATCAATGGGGGCATGGTCTCTCCGGACACCTTTTTCCATGATGAACCATTACGGTACAAAGATTATGAACCGGCAAATTTTGACGGAAAATTCAGAGGAAAAGTTACACTGGAAGAGGCCTTGCAGCTCTCATTGAACACAACCGCAGTAAAAATGCTGGAGATGCTGGGGGAACAACGGGCATTGAACCTTTTTGCAGCATTGGGACTGCGCCCCCGTTCAACAAGAAAAAACGGTCTTTCTCTTGCACTGGGATCTGCGGGGCATACTCTTCTGGAATTGACCAATGCCTTTACGGTCATCCCCAATAACGGAGTCTTCCAAAAAGCCACTTTCCTGAAAAGGGAAAGTCCGGAAAAGTGGAAAGAAAACACAAAAAGAATGATCTGGACAGAAAATACAGCAGCAGCTCTGCGTTCTGTTCTGCAAAGGAAAGTCCCGCCCTTCGGAGAACTGGATGCAGCATGGAAAACCGGAACATCCAACGGCAACAAAGATGCCTGGTGTCTTGCGGCAACACCGGAATATACTCTGGGGGTATGGTTCGGCAATAA
>JAFVRL010000218.1 GCA_017504325.1 Lentisphaeria bacterium
CAACGTGCTTAAATCCGGAATCCCGAATGCTATAAAGGTATTTGATGAGGAGCTTGTCCCGAATGGATACAGACCGAAGAGCATAAGAATAGATAGCGGCGATCCAGGAACTGACCAAAGAATCCTTCAAGGATGTGGATATCGCTCTCTTTGCCGCAGGCGGCTCCACTTCCGAAAAGTTCGCTCCCGCCTGCGTTAAAGCCGGATGCGTAATGATCGACAACTCCAGTGCCTTCCGTATGGATGAAAATGTACCTCTTGTGATTCCCGAGATCAACCCGGAAGACGCTTTCAAACATAAAGGCATCATCGCCAACCCCAACTGCACCACCGCGATCATGGCGGTGGTTGTCTATCCTCTGCACAAAGCCAAAAAGGTGAAAAGACTTGTTGCTTCCACCTATCAGGCTGCCAGCGGAGGCGGTGCCCCTGCCATGCAGGAACTCATCGACCAGACGGCAGCTGTCCTCAAAGGCGAAAAAGCCGAAGTGAAAGTCATGGCGCAGCAGATCGCTTTCAACATCTTCCCCCACATTGATGTATTCAAAGAAAACGGATACACCAAAGAAGAAATGAAGATGGTCAATGAAACCAGAAAGATCATGCACGCTCCTGAAATGAATATCACCTGCACCTGCGTGCGTATTCCTGTTCTCCGCGCTCACAGTGAATCTCTCAATCTGGAATTTGAAGAGGAGATCACTCCTGAAGAAGCAAGAGCCATTCTTGCCACTGCTCCCGGAGTACAGCTCTGCGACGATCCCGAAAACAAGATCTATCCCATGCCCATTGATGCCACCGGCAAATATGATGTGCTTGCCGGCCGTATCCGTCAGGACATTTCCCGCAACGACAAAAAGGGACTGGATATCTTTGTTTCCGGCGACCAGCTGCTCAAAGGGGCTGCCCTGAATGCAGTACAGATCGCTGAACTTCTGGTAAAATAAGAAGTCCCGGTATATCTTACGGCAACAGGAGAGATTCTGTTGCCGTTTTTTTTGCAATAAATACATTACTTGATGATAAGTGAGGAAAATATGGAATTCCCCGTAGCTGAAAAATCCGTTTTTGTCTGTGTGGATGTGCAGGAAAAACTCTTGAGTGTGATCTCTGAAGCGGAAAAGATCCTTCCCCGGATCAAAGTTATGCTTCAAGGGGCAAACGCCCTGAACATCCCTGTTGTTGCCACCTGTCAGTATCCGGAAAAACTGGGCAGTACCATGAAGGAACTTATGGAGATGATGCCGGAAAACAGTCCGGATTTCGGAAAACTCTCCTTCTCCTGTTTCGGGGAAGACTCCTTCCGGGAAAAAGTTGCCCCTTACCGTACCCTTGTTCTTTTCGGGGTGGAAACCCATGTTTGTGTATTGCAAACGGCTTTGGAGGCGATCAGAGCCGGGCATGAAGTCATTTTGATCAAAGATGCCGTAGGTTCCCGCAAGGAAAGTGATAAGGAAGCAGGTATCGCCTTTATGAAGGAAAACGGTGTAAAGATCATGACTTCTGAAATGCTGCTTTTCATGTATATGCGTTCTTCCCGGCATCCTTCTTTTAAAGAGGTTTCCAGGATCATCAGGTGATCTCTGCGTTTGCTGAAGATGGCAGCCGTTTCCGGAAAAAGACCGGAAGCGGCTTTTTATGCCTTTTTTACTGCAGTAGCGTGATCCCCCGGAGTATATACAATGCCCGGTTCAACTGGGGATCTTTTGCTGTAAATTTCTGCAGGATATCTTCTTTATTTATAATTCTGCCGAGATGACCCGCATTGAGTTCAAACTGTTCTTTTGCGGAAAGGGGGATAAGAATATCCGGCATGATCCCTTTGCCGTGGATGACTTTTTTGGACGGCGTATAATATTTTGCAACCGTAAGGCGTAATGCTCCTTCTTTTTCCCCGAGAGGCATAATGTTCTGAACAGAACCTTTGCCGAAAGATCTTGTGCCGGCAAGTACGGCACGGCGGTGATCCCGTAATGAACCGGCAAAGATCTCTGAAGCACTTGCCGAATTGCCGTTGATAAGGATGACGACGGGCCACGGAGGACTTTTGGGGACATCCTGGACTTTGAAACTTTTTCTGGAGGAGGGCAGACGACCGGATGTGGAAACGACTTCCAGACCGTTTTTCAGGAAAATACTGCTTGTCTGTATGGCGGAAATAAGCAAACCTCCGGGATTGTTTCTCAAATCAATGACAAGTCCCCGGATATTTTTTTCTTTGAAATACCGGATCTCCTTCATAAGATCCGGGAAAGTTGTATTGGTAAATTGGGTGATCCGTACATAACCGAACTCTTTTTTGAAGATGGTGCGATTGACAATGGAACTTACTTTTACTTCCCCTCTGCGGACAGAAAGTTCCAACGGGGAATCGTGTCCTTTGCGTAAAAGTTTCAATTTGACAAGAGTTCCGTTTTCCCCTTTGATGTGTTTGACACATCCGGAAATATCCAAGCCTGAAACAGGATTGCCGTCTACCGCTACAAGCAGATCGCCGCTTCTGACTCCGGCTTTTTCTGCCGGACTGCCGTCAAATACTGTAATGATTTCCACGGCATGACCTCTGCTCATAACTGTCACACCGATCCCGGCAAAACTTCCTTTGGTATCTTCTTCAAGATGTTTTGCCTGATCTACTGTAATATAAGAACTGAAGGGATCCAGTTCCCGCATAAGTCCCCGCAGTGCTTTACGCAGAAGTTCTTTTGTTTCCACCTTTTCCTGATCCACATAAGCCTGACGGATCAAAGAGAGGGTACGGAAGAAAAATGCAATATCTTTATAGGCAAATTCCTCTTCCTGTACGCTTTTTCTGCTGTCCGGTACCGGAACAGGGACCGTACCGGAAATCCCCGTTTTGTTCTGTTTGGTTTTTTCCCTGCCGGAACAGAGAAAAAACGGTAAAAAATTGAAAAATATCAAAAAAAGCAATAACAGTTTCCGTTTCATAGCAAGACTCCTTTTTTTATAGGGAAATAATCTATATTGAAATGGTATTACTTTCAATCCGGTTCCATAAAAAAAACGCAGAAAAATGAAAAAAAAGGAAAAGCAGGCTCCACCTTTGTATTATTGTGCCTGAACTGCTTGATTTTCTTTTTTTGCACGGTATATTTATTTCTGTAATACAACAGCAAATAAGGAAAGGAAGCAAAATGAAAAAATCATTCCCAGCGGAAGATCCCCGGAACTGGTTTACTTTAAAAAGATTCGGCATGTTTATTCATTGGGGTATTTATGCTGTAAACGGCGTACATGAACAGGAGAGATGGCGTTATGGTACTCCGGAAAAAATCTATGAAGCATATAAAGACAGATTCGATCCCGTGAAATTTGATCCTGTGCAATGGCTGGATATGATCCAGGAAAACGGTATGGAGTATCTGGTTTTTACCGTAAAACATCATGACGGATTCTGTATGTGGGATACAAAGGAGACCTCTTTCAATGTTATGAATACTCCCTGCGGCAGGGATATTGCCGGTATGCTTGCGGAAGAGTGCCATAAAAGGGATTTTCCTCTGGAATTTTATTATTCCTGTGTGGACTGGCATCATAAAGCCTATCCGAATCTGGGTCGGCACCATGAGATCATCACCGATCCGGAATATCACAATATGGATGAATACATGGATTTTCTGAAAAGACAGATCCGGGAACTTTGCAGTAATTACGGAACGATCCATGGAATCTGGTGGGATATGAATGTGCCGGAATATATGGATGAAAGTGTCCATGATCTCATCCGTTCCCTTCAGCCTGCGGCAGTCATCAATAACAGAGGGTACGGGGAGGGGGATTATTCCACTCCGGAACGCAATTATTTTTCCAATGGTTTTCTTCCCTTTGCCAATCTGACAGAGGCTTGTGATTCGGTGGGGATGAATTCCTGGGCATACAGAAAAGACGAAGACTATTTTTCTGTGAGAAAACTGGAAAAACAGATCGCACTCTATACAGCACTGGGCGGAAACTTTCTTTTAAATGCCGGACCGGATGCCGAGGGGCTGTTTCCCGTTCAGTCAAAAGAGATCCTGCATAAGATCGGTGTATGGTATAAAAAGGTCCGTTCCGCTCTTACTGCACCGCCCTGTCCCGGGCTGGTGAAAAATGCCAATTACCTCTGTACCGGAAATGGAGACAGACTTTATCTTGTGCTGCTTGAGCCGCCTGCCGGAGAGACTTTGAATCTGGAAGGATTTGCTGTTATGCCGGAGGAGGCACATATTCTCAATACCGGAGAAAAGGTAACAGCCACACTGGAACCCATGTCCTATACTCTTGCCGCTGAAAGGCGTTTGAGATTGCGGCATCTTCCTGCAGACAGGATGAATGATGAGATTTTTGTCATAGAACTGTGTTTTGCCGGTAATGTCATCCGGCCGCAGAAGAGTATTGCCGCAGAGATACGGTGCGGCAGTGAGAAAGAACTGTGAATCTTACAGAAATGGGAGAAATACCATGAAAAAAAGCAAAGTATATTTTACAGATTTCCGAACCGCCTTTTATGGAGAGGGGATCCTGCAGAAACTGGAAAGACTTATGAAAAAAGCGGGTTTTGAAGAGATCGGTTTTCAAAACCGCTTTACTGCTGTAAAACTTCATTTCGGGGAGGCCGGTAATCTTGCATACCTCCGTCCGCAGTATGCAAGGACCGTAGCAGATTATGTGAAGAAACTTGGCGGGATACCTTTTCTGACCGACTGCAACACATTATATGCCGGAAGCCGGAAAAATGCCGTGGAACATCTTGCCACAGCCGCTATGAACGGATTTTCCGAGCAATCCGCTCATTGTCCCATTCTGATTGGGGACGGTTTGAAAGGCAATGATGAAATAAAAGTAAGTGTCCCCAACGGGATCCATTTCAAAGAAGCAAAAATCGGCAGAACGATCATGGATGCGGATATTTTTATTTCTCTTACCCATTTCAAGGGACATGAAAAAATGGGGATCGGCGGCTGTGTCAAAAATATCGGTATGGGATGCGCTTCCTGTGCCGGAAAAATGGAACTGCACAGCGATGGAAAACCTGTTGCAGAAGAGGATGTCTGTACCGGCTGCGGCAAATGTATCCGGTATTGCGCTCATGGTGCCTTGAAGCTGACCGGTGGAAAAATGCATGTGGATCATGTCAAATGCACAGGATGCGGTTCCTGTGTAAGTATTTGCCCCGTTACTGCATTGCAGCCTACCTGGAGACAGGCGGACCGGCTGCTCGACGAAAAAACAGCGGAATATGCTTCTGCTGTTGTCGCCGGAAGACCGCATTTTCATATCAGTATATTGAACAATATTTCACCCAACTGTGATTGTCACGGGGAAAATGATGCTCCGATCCTGCCGGATATCGGTATGCTGGCTTCCTTTGATCCGGTAGCTCTGGATCTTGCTGCATGTGAATTATGCAATAAAGCTCCCAGACTTGTAAATACATGGCTGGATGGTAAAGAGGATTCCGGGGATGTTTTCAATGATGCTCATAAAAACAGCCATTGGAAAGATACTCTTGATCATGCCGTGAAAATCGGTCTGGGAAATGATAACTATGAATTGATACGCCTGTAAAATAACAAGGAAAGTGATCCTATGAAACAAAATATTCTCCCTGAACTCCATTTTCCTTTTGTGGAAGAGATGAGGCAGTTTTCCGTTCCTTTTTTCCCGGACAGAAAAGAAAATGAGACCCGTGGAAAATGGTATCTGCAAGCAGATTTTCCGGATGAAAAAAAGGTATTGGATACAGCTTATGAAAGCTGCCGCCGCTATGTAAAAGAGGGTGGTTATACAGAAGAAAAAGATAATGGTTACTGCCTGAAGACCGTTAAAAAAAGTACCGGGACTTTTGAAGAATATACTTTATCTTTCTCCGTGGATTCCTGTACAGTTTCCGCCAATGATACAGAAGGGATCCGGAGGGGACTTTATGAATTTATTGATCTCTTCTGTACCAATGGCGGTATATTTCCGGAAGAGGCAAAAAGTATCACAAGAAAACCCTTCCTTTCCGTCCGTCTGGGCAGATGTCCCTTCAGTCCCATCAAACGGTGGCCGGTAAATACAGATGAACTTCTGGATGATATCGACTATTATCCGGATGCCTATCTGGAAACGCTTGCCCGGGATGGGATCAACGGTATCTGGCTTGTCACCCAGCTGCGGGAATTGGGCATAAGTTCCTTTACAAAGGAAGATCCGCAGAGAGAAAAACGTCTGGCAAAACTTGCCCGTGTCGCGGAAAAGTGCGGCAGATACGGCGTGAAAGTCTGGCTTTTTATGATCGAACCTTTTGCATTGCCTGATGACGATGAACTTTATAAAAGTCATCCGGAACTTTTCATGCTGAAAGGTAAAGCGGAAGGAAGAAACTGTTTCTGTCCCGCTTCAGAGAAAACACAGCAGTATCTTTTTGAGATCACAAAAAGTGTTTTTTCTTCCATTCCTGCTCTGGGAGGTATTGTGGATATTGTCTATGGCGAGCGTCCCACCACCTGTCCTTCTGCAAATTTCTCCCATGATGAAAAGCCTCTGCCCTGTCAGGATAAATGTGCTTTAAGCAAGAATGAGATCATGCAGAAAGCTCTGCAAGCGATTTCCGACGGGATCAAAGAAGGTTCCCCTGATGCGAAACTTATCGCCTGGTACTATATGCCCCATCCCGCCCCGCTTGCATCCTGGTGCCGTAATTTTGCAGAATATACTCCCCCGGAAGTCATCGCACAGTTTAATTTTGAATCCGGCGGGGAAAAGATCCAGCTGGGGAAAAAACATCTTGCCGGAGATTACTGGGTTTCTTATGAAGGCCCTGCGGAAAGATATAAAGAAGCTGCCCTTCAGCGTAAAAACGGACTTACGGGGGCGAAACTCCAGTTGGGATGCGGCCATGAACTTACGCCTGTGCCTTATATCCCTGTTCCGGAGATCGCTTATAATAAATACAAGGCAATGTATGAACTTAATGTAAACAGTGTGATGCAGTCCTGGTATATCGGGAACTTCCCCGGACTTATGGAACGGGCCTGCGGCCGTCTTGCCTTTGAGGATTTTTCCGGAAGCAAAGAGGATTTCCTTTTCCGCCTTGCTCTGCCGGTTTGGGGAAAATATGCCGGAAAGATGGTGGAAGCATGGAATATCTTTACGGATGCCTACAGATTATTCCCCTTTGCTTTGATGTTCCAGTATTATGCTCCGCAGAACTCTTTTATGATGTGGAAATATCATTTCCTTCCCGATCTGGATCCTCTTGCCCCGCCCTGGAAACCCAATTTTGAATTCGGCGGTGATGCCATAGGGGAGGCATTGGCAGGTTTCACTCTGGAAGATGCCGCCATATTGATGAAGGAAATGAGTACACAATGGCAGGAGGGATTGAAAAAGATCCTGCCTCTGAAAGATGTTTTCAGAGAGAGCCGGGAACATCAACTGGATATTGGAAATTCCCAACTTCTGGGACTTCTTATGCAAGGAACCTCTCTCCTTCTGGACTTTTTCCTTTTGAGAAGACGCCTTTATACGGAAAAACTTTCACAAAATGAGTATATTTCCCTTATTGAGGAGATGAAGGGGCTTTTGGCAAAGCATAAAGAACTTTGTGAAAAATGTATTCCGCTTCTGAAAGCAGACTCCCGTCTGGGGTATCACGGGGAGGCATTGTGCCGGATCTTTGATGAAGAGAAAACCGCAAAAGCCATACAGATCGCTGATGAATCTTATGCAGAAGCGGAAAAATTGCTGGAAGCAGTGAAAAACGGACTTACTCCTCTGCAGTATGCAGAAAAAATGATTCTGGATATTGTCCCTGAAAATACCGTGAAACAGGCGGAAAATTACTCCTGGTCATGGAAGAAAGACAGGGAAAATTTTGTATTGACCATCAAAGATTTTCCTGCACAGTGTGATGTATGGGGAAAAGCATATTTCATGGATCTTACCGGAACGCGTTTTGCATTGCAGGATGTATTCAATGTGGAAAAAGGCAAATGTATCCGCAAAGGGAATATGAGTTTTATCATCACCGGGGAAACTTTTGACTCCTCTTTCACAATGAATTATACAGGAGATACGCTTGTTCTTTCCTGGCCGCTGGCTTCTCTTCCCGGTGCAGTGGAGGAAAAAATGCTCCGTTTCACTTTCCTTTTCGGGACGCCGGAAAAAGCTGTTCTTGCAAAAGGGGAAGGCGGTACAGGCAGGTTATATCTGGGAGGGATCAAACCCAATGAGACTTTTACTCTCTGTCTCTGACCGGAGAACTCCGGGAACAGAAAGCGGGAAATTAGTCTCTTTCTGAAATACCGTTGAGTCGGGGATCTCTTTATTTTGAAAGACAATAAGAACCATGCCGGGGGCAAGTACCAAAACTGCCCCCGGACGGAATCTTTCCGGTCACCGGAAAACGCGGATGTCCTCAACAGAAATACAAAATACCGGGATCGTTTTACAGAACTGTACTGGTGGAGGTATCCGCAATTTTCCAAACAGAATACGGTCAGGAGAGACCGGATCCGTGACGGGTGAAATAATCCGCACAGATCTTTTTGAATTTGTTGGGATAATCCACTGCAAAAGATCTTACGCCCAGATCCAGGATGGCAAAAAGATCCTTCCGTTCAAAATGCCAGGGCAATACCTGTAAAAGAACTTTGTGTTCTTTTGTGATGCGCAAGGCTTCTGAAACATATTCCGGGTCAAGAGCGTATCTCCAGCTTTTGTCCACAGCATTGTAAAGATGTAACTGTACTTCCGTGATCCCTTCAAAATCTTCTTTCCATATCCTGTTGAACTGTTCTGCGATCTTTTCCGGACTGCCTCCCAGCCAGTTTTTCGTTCTTGCTTCAGGAGCATATTTTTTGAATTCCCGTAAAAGGTCAGGGTCACAGCAGGCAAAGGTGATCTGACTTGCCACACCATACTCATTGATCTTTTCTGCAAGGGTCTTTATTTCCACTCTCTTGTAGTCGATGACCATATTGCGTTCCGGATGTTTCTGCAATATGGAAAAAAGTGTTGCCAGATCCGTTACATGCTGATCCGGAAAATCGTCCCAGCCGATATCCACGCTTTTCAATTCTGCCCAGGTCATTTCCGATACTTTGCGGCCTTTCAGATGCTCCGGAAGATTTTGGCAGATCCGGTCAAGGGTCTGGTCATGGAGAGAAACCAGAACGCCGTCGGATGTTACATTTACATCTGCCTCCGGGCGTCCGCCCAGTTCCCAGCCGTATTCAAATGCGGCAATACAACTTTCCGGCAATTCCACACCGCCGCCTCCGGCACGGTGCGCTTCCCAGAGAATGATCCCGTCTTTCATAAAAACCTTCTTTCTGTCTGCATTTTGTGGTTATTTCAAAAGAGCAATGGAACGCAGGGCGGCATAATCTTTGCCGGATTTGCTGATTTTTACAGAGATCTTTCCAGTTTCAGCAATAAGAACTGTCCATTTCCGTTCCGGAGCTTTGATCGCTGCACCTCTCCCATTGATATGCAGCATAAATTCTTCTGTGGAATCTCTGTCAAGAGTGATTTCCAGAATATTGCCGGAATGCGCCTCAAATTCCACTGTTACACTGCCGTTGGGAAATACGGTATTGCCTGCATAACGTACGGGTCTGCCGTTTTGCAGTAAACTGTGGCTTGCGTGCATGGCTCTTCCTGCACGGATATCATCATAGATCCCGCCGGGAATGACAAAGTCGGCTACTTCTTTGCGGTCAAGCATCTCTTTTCTTGCCGCATATTCCGCTTCATACTCCTTGAGGTATTCTTTGCAGAGGAAACGCAAAGCGGAAAAATAGACTCTGTCCAGATCGTCTTTCGGCGGAGGGGCACCATCGCAAACACTCAAAAGTGTGGGGAGGGGGGCATTTTTATCTGCCATTTCCTCTGTGATCTTTTCCCATGCCTTTTCTGCGGTCTCTTTCAGGATAACAGGATCGGATTCCATTTTGTCCATGGCATCAAAGTAGGCACAGATGACAGAGTTGTATGCAAAAAGAGCTTTGGAGACCTTTACGGCGATCTTCCAGCTTCTTTCGTGTTTCTTCCACTCTTCTTCCGCCATTTTCCCCTTGAGAAGCATGATTTTATCCAGTCCTTCCCGGGCAAGTTTACATGCTTCCTCCTTTTCTGCAAGAATATTTTTTCTTCCGGGAGTCATGATACCGGAACGCAGTCCCCACATATCCTTCTGTAAAGATAATACCATATTATCCCGGAAGAGACTGAAGGAACCCCCGGCTTTGATCCACTTGAAATCCTGCTGGATGGGGAATTTATGATAGACGCAGTTCATATTGATGAAATTGATCTTCTGCACACATTCAATACCCTTGAGCTGCAATTCCGTCATTTCTTCCGCACAATGCGGATATTTGAGAAGAGCATACTCTTTCAGTACGCTATCAATGGTCGCCCTGTCATCCCGGATGAATCTTGTATAGGCAAAAAGGTTGATCTCCTGGGCGGAATCAAAGATATTGTTGCCGATACGGTCAAGACGGATGGCATAACGGGAAACATCTTTGCTTTTGCCTTCCTGAACATACCGGTAAATGTTTTTGATATTGCATGCGGGAAGATACCCCGCCCCCAGAAATTCCCCCAGACCGTCACATTCCGCATTAAGGAAAGTATTATCCTGCTTCACAAGGAAGGGATTATTGGGCAGGAAGGGGACAAAATCGAAGGGTGTG
>JAFVRL010000219.1 GCA_017504325.1 Lentisphaeria bacterium
AGGATCAAAAGATTTTTCCGCAGGAAAAAATTTTGATCCGATCCTGAAGTTTTTGAGGGAAAGTGGTGGGGTTCGGGGAGGCGGAAGGGAAGCTTTTTTCAAAAAGATCCCTTCCGCCTCCCTGAAAACAGCGCATTTTACTCTCATTGAACTTCTTGTTGTGATTGCGATAATTGCCATCCTTGCCGGAATGCTTCTTCCCGCATTGAATTTTGCAAGGAAAAAAGCACAGGGGATCTCCTGTGTATCCAACATGAAACAGCTTTCCGCCGTTTATATTTATTACTCACTGGACTATTCTGATTTCCTCCCCTGTCTGGATAATCTTGGCGGAAACAATGCCGGTGACGGTCAGGGAGGAACCATTTCCCAGAAAAACTGGCTCAATAACATCGTGGCAGATTACCTCAAAAAGAAAGATGCCTCCGCCAATCCTGTGAAAGTCCTTTTCTGCCCTATGCAGGATGGTACAGAAGATATTACCACAACTTACGGATTAAATTACCTCATTGCCACCAATAACGGCAGAGGGATAAAGATCATTACTTTCAAAAATCCGGCAAAAACAGCCATGCTTGTGGAAAATACAGGTCATCTGTGTTATTACGGATATGAATACAATGGAACAGAAAAACATCTTACCGGAAGTGATTACAAAAAGAACCGTGCCGTCTTTTTCCGGCACAATAAAAATGCTTCAGGAGCATTTCTGGATTCCCATGTGGTCATGCTGGAAAAAAGAACTGTCCCCTGTAAGGAATCTTATCCAAATGCCAGTGAAGAAAGTATAAAAAATACCTTCTTCAATTCAGGCAAAGTGGACAGCAGTATTGAAACAATAGGGAATCTGTAAAAATCAGAAAATAAACACATCCCCGGCTTTTCCGGTGACGACTTCACAGAAAAGATGCTCTTTCAGATACTGCACAGCATTTTCCCCGGTACAGTGCAGCAAAATGATCTTTTCCAGACTCTTTATACCGTTGAGGATCTCTGCTGTTTTTGAAAGTTTTTTCTCATCTGCGTACAACAGATGCAAGCCTCCCATAATATACCGTACAGGAATATGGGGGGCATTTTTTCTGCAATGGAGCAATGTATTGATGATCCCGGCATGACAACAGCCCGGAACAAGTACCCCTGCGGAGGTCAGTAAAGAGATCTCATCATCTATCTCATCTTTCCTTTTTCCCTCTTTATCCAGAAAAAAGGGTCCTCCCCTGTCCTCAAAGGTGACATGGGGGATCATTCCAGTAAGAAAAAAATCCTTATTTATCCTGGTAAAATCTGTAATTTCTTTCTTCCTTTCTGAAGGAAGTTTCTTCCATGCAGCAAGAGATCTTTCCGGAATGGTCAGTTCTTTTACCGGGCGGTCAGGATGAATACTGTATCTTGTTTTTTCCATTCCTTTTCCATAAAAAACATTTCCGGTAAAGGCAGAGGCAAAAAGGGAGGCAGCTCCCCCCGTATGATCGTAATGACCATGACTTATAACAAGGGAGGAGATCTCTTCCATACAAACGCCCGCTCTGGCAAAATTTTCCGCAAACACACCTCCCGCACCGGTATCAAACAGGACTTTTTCCTTTTCAAAATGAAAAAGCAAAGACAATCCATGTTCCGGCGCAAAACCTTCCTGTGCCTGATTATCAATAAGGACTTCTATCTTCATCTTATATTTCCTCTTCAGTATCCTCTTTTTCTCTGAACTTCCGGGCAAAAAGCAATATACTTATTTCAAAAAGCCCCCATGCGGGAATGGCAAGAAGCAGTTGACTTGCCACATCCGGCGGAGAAAAAATTGCGGCAAGAATAAAGATCGCCACCACCGCATGGGATCTTTTTTTCCGTATGGTGGCAAGATCCAGAAATCCTATGGAAAGAAGGATATACAGTACAACCGGAAACTGAAACAGGACCATGGAGGCAAGGATCACGGCAAGAAGAAGATTGATAAAATCCCCGATCCCCAGAACCGCCTGCAAAGAATCCCCGGCAAAAGAGAGGGAAAAGCGTACCATTGCCGGTATGATGAAAAACAGTGCCACAGCTGTCCCCAGCAATGCAAGAAAGAAAACGGAACAGACCGGAAGAATGACCTTTTTCTTTTCGTCGGCATGAAGAGCGGGGGCGATAAACTGCCAGATTTTGTAAACCATATAGGGAAGTGCGAAAAAAAGAGCAAGAAGGAGAGTAAGTTTCAACTGGACGAAAAAAGGTTCCATCAAGGTGAAATAGTGGAGTTTGAATCCTTCCGGTGCTGCATAATCAAGAAGATGCTTCAGAACGGGAGGAGCCAGAAACCAGCAGGGCAGACACAATAGAAAATAAACTGCCGCAATGCGTAACAATACCGAACGCAAAGCATCCAGATGTGCCAGAAAGGAGGGATCTTCCTCAAGGATCTTTTCGTTTATACTTTTCCCCATATTCTTCTCCATTTATCTCTATTCAGGGAAGTTCATCATACCCGATACACTTCATATTCAAAGAAGAGATCTTTTCCAGACAATGTTCCAATGTTGCCGTGGGCATGTGGATACCGGGGGCATTTTCATGGATCCCGTGGGAGAAAAAGATGATAAGCAGATCCTCTGCCGCCGCTTTCTCCAATGCCGCATCCAGATTTTCCAGTTTCGTAAGATAATATTCCCCGATACCGGGACCGGCAAGAGCGGGTGTTGCCGCAACCTCTTCATAAGTATGAAAACACTGGGGAAAATCGGCTATCCAATACCCTTTCGCAGGTTCAGGCCGGGGAGAAACAGAGGCACGGAAATGACGGAAATATTTTCCCAGAGCCTTATCGCTTTCCGCCGTATGGATATTGTTTGGATAGGCGAAACACTCTGTTTTTATCCCTTCTCTGCGGCAGATCTCCAGCTGGGGCATAACCCCCTTTCGGATATATTCCTCCAAACCTTTTTCATCCGTCATATCACAATTCAAATGATAAATGGAGTGCAGTCCCACCGTATGACCATCCGCCTGCAAAAGACGCATGGAATCCACATGAGAATCGGTCAATTCCCCGGAATAAAAGAAAGTGGCATGAGCATTGTATTTTTTAAATAAATCCCTCTGAGCCAGCCAGTCCGTATATCTGGAATCGTCAAATGTGAAACAGACAGCTCCGCCTTTA
>JAFVRL010000220.1 GCA_017504325.1 Lentisphaeria bacterium
ACACTCCCGTCAACAATGCCAGAAACATATTCCCATACAATAAAATATTCAATAACATATTTTCATTCATCCTCAATGGGCAGTTTTTCCACACTCTGCACCAGCTCTTTTCTACGGGTGATCCCCATGCCCGGACGGGGCTGGTAATGCACACTTCCATCCGGTTGATAATACAGGAACCGACCTTCTTCCACACGCCCGTCCTTCAACAGGATCTTGATATCCGGAACCCACAATTCGATCTGTTCCACCCTTGCAGTCTTTCCTTTTTCCACATTCACATATACGGTTCTCTTACCGTCTTTGTTCCATTTTGCCCTTTTATGGACGATCGTTACAGAATGTCTCCCCTGACGCACATTGGGAACACGCAAAACTTCCGAATATTTCGGATTGGCAGGATCCGGTTTACTGCGGCCGATGAGTTTATTATCCACCCAGACCGCCACTCCGGCAGGCCGGGTCACGATCTCCAAAGCCCCCATCAGCGTATCCAGATCCATATTCAACTGTATTGTTTCACCGGCATTGAGAACCACATCTTTAACAGTATCATCAAACCCGTCCCGGCGTACAAGCACACTGTATTTTCCCGGAGGAAGTTCTATGGATCTTCCGTCGGCTTTTCCTTTGGAATCCCCGTTGATGAAAAGTTCAGCTCCGGCAGGGGAAGAGGTCACCCTCAAGTGCGCGGGAAGCGGTTGAAGAGTCACTTTTCCGATACGGGTATCCCTTGAGCGTGTCACATCCACACTCCTTGAATAGGAACGGAATCCTTTTTTCTTCAGTTCCAACTGATGCTGTCCTTCGCCCACAGGAAAAACAAGAGGCGTTACCCCCATAGGCTGTCCGTCAATAAAGATCTCTGCCCCGGCAGGGAAAGTATCTACATACAATCTTCCCCGGTTGGAGTTGAGACTTACTGTAATGGCAGGCGGCGGCAGAGAATCTCTGACGGTAAAGACCTCCCTCTTCCCGGCATATCCGTTTTTCGTAAGCAGGACTTCCCCATCCCCAAGCGGAAGATTCTGCAGAACAAGGGGAGTTTCACCGATATATTTACCCTTGTAATGCACCTGCACTCCATATTTTCCATCCGCTTTTGCTGCAATAAGAACAGAAGAACGGAAAGGAATGAGAGTAGCTTTAACAGTAGTGACAGAACCGCTTTTCACTTCAAATTTCCGCCATTGTGTCCGGTAGCCGGGAAGGACGAATTTGACAACATACACTCCGGCAGGAAGGATACATTCCGCAGGTGTGGTTTTCTTCAAAGTTATCCCGACAACAGAAACAGAGGCTCCCGCAGGATCTGTCTGGAATACAACATTGGATTTTCTTTCAGAAGGCGCACTCTTCTTTTTCTCACAGGCAACCGTTCCGGCAAGGAGAAGAAAAGATACAGCACACACACATGCGGCATTGAAAACCGTTTTCATATCTGCAAAAAATCTTTTCATGATTTACCTTCCTCTTTTATTGTCATTCAACAACCGTTCAAGTTCGATCTTCTGATTCCGGAAATACTGATAATTTTTTGATCCCGGCTCATA
The DNA here is from genome assembly GCA_017504325.1 of Lentisphaeria bacterium. Classification (GTDB taxonomy): domain Bacteria; phylum Verrucomicrobiota; class Lentisphaeria; order Victivallales; family UBA1829; genus RGIG5327. The sequence goes on from JAFVRL010000220.1 coordinate 1,554, forward strand.
ATAATTCAGCAGCAGTTTGACCTTCACCAATGCTTCAGGGAGTTCTTTCAACTGCAATTTGATCCTCATATCCTGATAGAGTTCCGTTCTGATGCGTTTGATGATCTGTTCCGCTTTCTTAAGAGATGTATCTGCCTTCGCCCACATATCGGGGCGGGGCTGGAACCGCTCAAGCAGCCGGACAGTCAACCGGAAACGCTTGATCGCCATACGGAGATTTTCCGGTTTTGCTTCGTAATTTTCAAAATACTCATTTGCCTGTCTGTAATATTTTTCCGCTTCACGGTACACTTCATCCACAGACATACTCACGGTACGCACCCCCAGCGCTTCTTCCGTAAAGGATTCAATAAGCTCTTCCACGTTCTTGAAAGAGAGCCGCGGAGAAGTATTCCGTACCAGTACAGAATTGAGATTCCCGTTATACCCTACGGTGATCCGTGCATAATGTTCCTCTCCGGAACCGCCCTCCACATTGTCTCCGATATCGGATTTCAACTTCATAAATTCCGTTTCCTGGATCCGTTTACGCAAATTATCCGCAAGCTCAAGCTCCACTCTCCGGGGCGGCAGAACATACCGGTAGGCAATATTGTCATCAGCATTCTGTTCCACAACAGAACAGCTTACATACGCCACCTCTTCATACACACTCTTTTTCTTTACCGCAGTCTTTCCCGTTTCCGTATTCTTTCCCGCTTTTACATCTTTATCATCTTCCACCTTCTCCCGGCAGCATTCCAGCAGCATTTCAAAACGGAATATGCTTGATCTGGTCATCTTTTCTTTTTCATAAGCCAGGAAGAATCTATTGGGATTTTTTTTCTGCTGCTGTTTTACGGTTCCTTCCGGCTGTTCCTGGTTCATACGCAGAAACAAGGCAACACAAACCACGGCAACTGCCCCCAGAACAACATAAAAAACAAAACTGCTCAATGCACTTTTTTTCCGGACACCGTTCTCTCCGTTTTTTCCGCCGTTACTGCTGTTGCCTCCACTTGCGGAAC
>JAFVRL010000221.1 GCA_017504325.1 Lentisphaeria bacterium
TACGCTCACAATTCCTTGTGAGCGTCCGCAAGGCGATTGCCCTGCGGTTCATTCGCACATCCACTGCGCGCTCGGCGGCAACCGCCTCGCCTGGCAACCGAACATTTCTCTTTTTTCCATGATTTTATGGGACAGCTGTGTTTATTTTCTGTAAAGAGAGTCTATCCATACGGCATTGTCCCGTTTCAGAAGATCTTTTGCCTCCTGCGGACCTTCTGAATATTGTTTATATTGCGGGATGATACTTTTTCTGTCCTCTGCCCAGTGATCCAGAAGTCCCTGATAAAGCTGCCAGGAGTGTTCAATTATATCACTGCGGATGAAAAGAGTCTGATCCCCATTCTGACAATCCAGGAGAAGTCTTGCATAAGCATCAAGTGTTTCCGTGCCGGACTGGGGTAGAGAGGCATAATCAAAAGACAGGGTAAGGGCTCCCATACAGAGTTTCGGACCGGGCATTTTCGCCTCAAGGGTAAGTCCGATCCCTTCCCGGGGCTGAACAGACAGATGAAGAATGTTTCTTTGCAGATCCTCTTTGTTTATGCCGGGAAAAATACTTTTGTCCACCTCTTTGAAAATAATGTCGATCTCTGTTTTTTTCACTCCCAAACATTTCCCTGCACGCAGATAGACCGGGACTGTCTGCCATCTTGCATTGTCGATAAAGAGACGCAAGGCGGCAAAAGTTTCTGTCCGGGAGAAGGGGGAGACTCCTTCCTCTTCCGTATAATGTTCGTACTGCGCCCTTACCGCATCGGCAGGGGCGATCTTTCTTATGGCACGGATAAGTTTGAGTTTTTCATCTCTTACCGCATCTGCGGAAAATATTTCCGGAGATTCCATCGTTACCAGTGAAAGCATTTCCAGAAGATGGTTCTGAAACATATCCCTTACGATTCCTGCCTGATCAAAATAGCCGGCTCTTTTCTCCACTCCAAGAGTTTCTGCGGCAGTGATCTGGATGGCGGCAATATGATCTCTGTTCCATAACGGTTCAAAAATACGGTTGGCAAAACGCAGTAAAAAGATGTTCTGTACGGTTTCCTTGCCCAGATAATGATCGATACGGTAGATTTGTTCCTCTGTGAGAAGATCTTTCAGGGAACGGTTCATACTTACGGCACTTTGGAGATCAAAACCGAAAGGTTTTTCAAAGATCACCCTTCTTTTACCATATTTTTCCGAAAGGAGTCCTGTTTTATAAAGATTTTCCACTGCCGGGATATACAAAGGGGAGGGCAGGGCAAGGTAGAAAAGGAATGGTTTATATTTTTTATCTTCAGTAACCAATTCATCTGCAAGACGGGCAAAATCCTCCTCTTTTGTGTAATCCAGTACCGTATAGGAGATCTTCTGCAGAAACTCCTGCTCCTGTGCCGTTGACGGATGGGCATTGAAAAGAGTGCCGGAAATATGATCGCGGAAAGTTTCCAATGTAAAGGAGTGTCTTCCGCAACCGGTGATACGGGTGTTCTTGTGCAGAAGACCACACTCATGGAGGCAATACAGTGCCGGAAAAAGTTTGCGGCCTGCCAAATCGCCGGATGCACCGAAAATTATGATCTCACACTCTGATGCTTTCTGTTCCCGGCAGAAGAGTTCCTGCCAGGAAATACTGCCTTTTCCATTACCGACGTTCATAAGCATTTCCTCCGTATATCTGTATAAAAAATGTTTATTTTTTTATAGACAGGGGAAAAGTATATTTGATCCCGGATAACAGCAGAAGAGTGTTATCAGAACTGTCTCAATATTTCATTTTTATCAGGGGCATTGCCGGAAAGTACCCGGAAAACCGCCGCCGATCTGCCGATACAGTTGCCGCTGCTCATACTGCTCTCATTCTGGATGCTTTGCAGAAGAGGACATTTTGTATAAAGATCATTCATAAGAGTATCCCAGTCCACGGTTCCTGTGCCGGGCAGTGTATGTGCATCGCTGTATCCGTCATTGTCATGCAGATGACAGGTAACGATATAGGGAGCCATTTTATTGAATTCCTCATCGGAAAGCGTCAGGGCGTTTCTCCAGACAACTTCATGGAATTCTTTTTTATATTTTGAAAGATCTTTGCCTGTCTTCCGCATGATATTGGCGTGACCGCTGTCGAAACAGCAACGGATATTGGGGTGATCGAAATGTTTTACATAGGAAAGCACTTCATCGGCACTGTCCAGGGGTTCAAAGGCATTTTCGATACAAATGATGATTCCGGCTTTTTCTGCAACGGGAAGAAGTTTTTCCAGAGTGTCGATAGCGTTTTTTCTCAATTCCGGCAGCTCCACCGCTGCGGGTGCGGCACACCAGGGGACGGCTCCAACATGCATGGTATAGGTTTTTATCCCGTAATTGCCCAGACGCTCCAACAGATAAGAGTGTTCTTTTATCATTTCCTCTCTGCGCAGCGGTTGAAGAAGATCCAGATCAAAATTCATGCCGTAGGGAGCGTGTACATCACCGAATGTGATACCGTACTGCTGCGCGTACCAGGGAAGAGATGTACTGAAATTCGGGTCTTTGAGCATCATTTTACAGTCGGAAGCATCCAAAGCAAGGAATTTCACTCCGTTCCAGGAAAATTCTGCCATGATTTCGCCGATCATATTTTTCGGCAGACGGGAAAATTCATAAAAATGACATACTCTTACGCAATCTTTACACATATTTCCTCCTTTATGCAAATCAGAATTCTTCACCTGTTTCCGGGTCGAACATCCGGAACTCTTCAATATGGATGGTGGGGTCGGCGCGGAAGGAGAGTGCCTGTCCGTAAGTAGCCTCCAGATCCTGTAAAAGTTCCGCATCCTCATTTTTCAACCGGGCAAGGATGGCAGGGTTCATCATCACTCTTACAGAGATATTTTTCCGTTTTTTCTTTTTCAGAAGTTCTTTCAGTCGTCTCTGGATCTCCACACTCATGGTAAGGGCGGACTTAACATGACCGGAACCGTTGCAGTAGGGACAGGGATCATAAACTGCATCTTTGATACTTTCATGCTCTCTCTGCCGGATCATTTCCATAAGTCCGAATTTGCTTAACGGCAGGATTTTGGTTTTTGCACGGTCATCCGCTACAAATTCCTTCATCTCCTGATAGACTTTTTCCCGGTCGGAAGCTGAACGCATATCAATAAAGTCAATAACGATCTGGCCGCCGATATTCCGCAGTTTTATCTGCCTTGCGATCTCCTCGGCTGCTTCAAGATTGGTCTGCAAGATCCCTTCCGCCTGATCTTTTGCGGCACGGGAGCGGCCTGAATTGATGTCAATGGCAACCAGTGCTTCTGTTTCGTCGATACACAGATAACCGCCGCTGGGCAGCTGAACGATTCGGTGGAAGATCCCGGATGCCTGCTCCACGATCCCGTAATGTTTGAAAATGGAATCCGCCCGGTTGTAAAGAGTGATCTTGGGATCAAGTTCCCCGCCTGAAAAATGTTTGATGGCATTTTTCAGATAGTTGTATTTTTCTTTGCTGTCGATCACGATCTCATCGATCTCATCTGTAAGAAAGTCTCTTACGGAGCGTTCCAGAAGATCCGGTTCACGGTAAACAAGTTTGGGTGCCTCCGGTTCTGTGAGTGCCTCTTCCACATTGCTCCAGAGATCCAGCAGCATATCCAGATCCCGGTGGAAATAAAGAGCTTTTCTGCCTTCTCCCACTGTACGGCAGATGATCCCCATTCCTTCCGGTACATCCAGTTCTTTCAGGATCTTTTTGAGTCTGTCCCGTTCCTTTTTTTCTTCGATACGGGAGGAGAGACCCACATGGTCGGAATAGGGAAGAAGTACAAGGTATCTTCCGGCGATGGTCAGATTTGTTGTGACCCTAGCACCTTTTGTCCCGATGGGACCCTTTGTGACCTGTACCAGAAGTTCGGATCCTGCGGGGAACATTTTGGGAATATCTTTTCTTGTGATCTTTCCTTTATGAAGGGCAAGTTCCAGTTCCTGAAGACGGTGTGCCTTGTTTGCACCGAGAAAATTACGGATCTTATCGGAAAAACTGCTTAAAAGCGTCTTCCTCCTGCCTTTTTTTGTTTTGGCAGCGGCAGCAGCAGCTTCCGCATCTTCATCGATCTTTTTGATGTTTTCTGCAATATCCTGGGTAGCCGGCATCATGTCCCTGTAATGGAGAAATGCATTTTTTTCTGCCCCGATATCTACGAAAGCCGCCTCAAGAGAGGGTTCAAGACGCACGATCTTGCCCAGATAAATGGATCCGGGCAGGACATCATCTTCCGTACGCTCAATCTCGTACTCTTCCAGACGGCCGTTTTTGAGCATTGCGAACCTGGTTTCCAGTTCCTCGCAATTCAAAATTACCTGTTTTTTGTTTTTTTTCAACATAAAAGTCCTGTTTTCATTTGTTTTAGTGTGCCGGAAAAAGTTTTTCATTGCTTCCGGCACATTTCCGTATCAGATACCGGAAAATTTTTACTGTATTCCGTCGGAAACGGTCATCCCTGCCTGAAGGTGCTGACCTCTTGCAAAATCTGCTCCGGTCATCTCTTTTTTTCCTTCCGGTATGACTTTTTTTATCCGGATCACTCCTGTTCCGCACGCAACAAGAAATCCCTTTTTATCCACGCTTGTGATCGTTCCGGCAGGGGGAAGAGTCCCTTCAAAAGCCTCAAGCTCCGCCTCCGTAAGTTTTACAAGCATTTTTCCTGCGCCTTCCTGCCGGATAAAGAAGAAAAATGCTGTGGGCCACTGGTGGAATGCCCGTACTTTCCGCAAAATCTCTTTTGCCGGAGAAGACCAGAGGATCGCACCGTCGGATTTTCTGATTTTGCACGTATGGGTGGCTCTGCTGTGATCCTGGGGGATCCCTTTCAGCTCACCTGCTGCTGTTTTTACGATACAGTCCGCCAGATGACTTCCCGCATATTTTGCAAGAGCTTCTTCCAGTTCCTCCCCGGTGATCTTTTCATCTATGGGCATTTCCCAGGTTTCCAGCATGTCTCCTGTGTCCAGCCCCTTATCCATGAGCATAAAGGTCACTCCGGTCTTTTCTTCGCCGGCAAGTATGGCGGAAATAATGGGAGAAGCCCCCCTGTATGCCGGAAGAAGAGAAGCATGAACATTCAGGCAGCAGATGCGGGGCAGGGCAAGAGTCGGTTCTTTCAGGAGCTGACCGAAAGAGACGACGACAAATATATCCACCATGTCTTTCCGGGCTTCTTCGTGAAATTCCTCTCTGTTTACGCTTTTGACTCTTTTGCACCCGATGCTGTTGGCATCGCACCATATTCCCACAGGTGTGGGGGTCAGGAGTTTTTTTCTCCCGGCTGGTTTGTCCACCTGGGTGATGATCTTTACGATCTCCACTTTGTCACTTTTGAGAAGATGCTGCAATACCGGGACTGCAAAGGGACCCGAACCCAGAAAATATATTCTTACTTTATCCATGAAAGGCGATTCTTTCCTTGTATCTCTGCTTTTATTTTATTTCCTATATAATATAGTCTGTCTTTCTTAACGAATCAAGGAGATTTTCTTTTCTTCCCCCTCTTTTTCCGGGATGGAGAAGCGTACTGCCACTGCCCGCAGGGCGGGGGCGGAGGTTTTGTCCAGATATTTCAGCACAAGACGGTTTGCCCCTTTTTTCAGGATCAGACCTTTGATGAGATATTCATTGGTGCCGGGAAGATTGGGCTGAAGGAATGTCCCCTTGTTTTTTCCATTGAGAAAGAGTTGTACTTCACCTGCTGTAAGCAGATGTAATGTGACATTTTTATACTCCTTCTCTGCAAGAAGAGTATTGCATCCGTAGAAGAGTGATTTTTTTGTATAGCCGGAAAGGGTTTTTGTCCAGTTGCACAATCCTGTCTGCCGGTCTTTCCTTGCCCTGCTGTTGAAGATCCTCACATGCCAATAGGCATCATCCGGTGCTTCCACAGACCCGCAGAGAAGTCCCTCTTCTTCAAGAACCGGATGTGTCACATCTTTTCCTGCGGCAGGTTCAACGGGTCCGAGGATGTTCCAGCGCATGAGAAAAGTTTTTTCCAGTTCTTTTTTCTGTGTGATCTTTCTGCCGGGGATAAATGAGAGGTTTCTTACTTCAAATTCCGGCACATCGTCCAGAAGCGGGTCATTCTGTGTGACACAGGAAGAAAGAAAAAAAGCGAAAGAAAGAGATAAAAAACAGGAAAAAAGACATATTTTGTTCATAAAGACTCCTTTTGTTCAAGATTTTTCCTATTAATTTACATTCACCCCTTGACATATTCCAGTCATAATGCTATTTTAAATGCAATAAATTTTTCAGAAGTTCCGGAAGGGCTCCAAAAATGCTTGACACCCTCCGGAAAAAATAATAATTCCAAAGGAAAGGAAAAAGGAATGAAACAAGCTCAAGCCAAACACAAACTTTGCAGACGTATCGGTTACTGCGTCTGGGGAATGGCAAAATGCCCCAGCGTGAAACGCCCCTATGCCGCCGGTCTCCAGGGTAAAAACGCCAAACGCAAAAAACTCTCCACCTACGGCGAAATGATGCAGGAAAAGCAGAAACTCAAAGCTCACTACTGCCTTACCGAACGCCAGCTCCGCAACACATTCCTCGCTGCCAAACGCATCGAAGGAAGAACAGACGAAAACCTGATGCGCCGCATCGAAATGCGTTTGCAGTCCGTTGTTTACCACAGTGGTTTTGCTCCCACCATCTTTGCTGCAAAACAGTTTGTTTCCCATCGTCATATCCTCGTTGACGGCAAGATCGTTGACCGCAGCTCCTATCTTCTCAAGCCCGGTCAGGTCGTTTCCATCGACGCTGCAAAATCCCCTGCCATTGCCGAAGCTGCCAAAGCTACTGACATCGTGGTTCCTCCCTATCTGGATTCCAACAAAGAGACCCTCAAGGTCACTGTTGTGCGTGAACCCATGCTCGGTGAGATCCCCGCGCAGGTTGAAGCTCTCCGCGTGGTTGAGTATTACGCCCGCTGATTTCTGTATTCAGCAGAGTTTTTCAAAAGTGCGTTCCTTCCGGAGCGCATTTTTTTTGTCTCCATACATCAAAAACACAGATTGTATTACGGATTTTCAGCGTGAAAA
>JAFVRL010000222.1 GCA_017504325.1 Lentisphaeria bacterium
TACCGTATGAGTGACGGCAAGTACATTCATATCCACTTCCTCCTTCTGCTCCTCCACTGCCGGAAGAGAAGACGGGAGTGTTCCGGTATTTTCCTGTTCCGTGACACTTTTCTCCTCTCCCGCCGTGAAAGAAGATCCGGCAGATTTCGGCGGCGGATTTTTCCACTGGGAAAGTTCCTGTTCATGTTTTTTTGCCACTTCTGCGATCTTGTCACTGATCTTGTGCAGATTACCTGTCACAAATTTGTCTTTACTCATACTGTCAACCTCTCATATTTTCATTTTGGGATCAAGAGCATCCCGCAAGGCATCGCCAAGTACATTGAGGGAAAGAACAAGGATAAACATGAAAAGGGTCGCCCCCGCTGTTTCCCAGTAGATCCCCCGCCATAATTTATCCTGTCCGTCGGAGATCATGATTCCCCAGCTCGGTTCAAACTGCGCACCCAGTCCCAGATAGCTTACGATGACTTCTGTCATTACCGCATAAGCAAAACGCATGGTGAAATAGATGATCACAAGATGAATGAGATTGGGAAGGATATGTTTGAATATGATCCTGCGGTCTTTCTGCCCCAGAACTCTGGATGCCTGAACATAAGGCATATCCCGCAGCCGCAAAGTTTCCGCCCGGACTACCCGGCACAGGGAGACCCAGCCGGTAAGTCCTATTCCCAGATAAACTGCCAGCATCCCCACTTCAGTACGCAAAAGTACCGCACAGTATTGAAAAGCCTTTTCCAGCGGCCCCCACAGAAAGCCCTTTGTTGCAAGAAGGGCAAAGGCAAGGATGAAAAGCAATGAAGGCATAGAGGCAAATGTACTGTAGATCCATACGACGGCATCATCTGTCCTGCCGCCGTAATATCCTGCATAAAGCCCCAGAATGACTCCTGCAAATGCGGAAAGGATACTGGCGATCACTCCTACCTTCACTGCTGTTTTAATGGCAAATAATCCCCGGAGAAAAACATCTCTTCCGAGATAATCCGTTCCCATGGGGTGTTTCCAGGAGGGAGGGGCATACCGGTTTGCATGATCCTGTACCATATAGACCGGTTCTGTTTTTTTTGCGTCACAGTAAAGTTTATATCCTTCCGCAAAAACAGCGGCGGCAAGATAAAGAAGGGTGATGACAAGGGCAATACAGGCATACCTGTCCCGGCAGAGGCGTTTCAGGACAGCAGAAAATGCACCCGGATCACCGTTTACATTCCTGTTTTCTTTTCCCGTCTGATATTTTTTGTCTTTTTCTGCCGGAACTTCTGTCATATCGTCTGTTCTGTCCTGTTTATTTTTTCTCTTCCGGCTGTTTTTTCAACCTTGTGAGGTGTACCTGGAGCAAACCGATCTCTGCCGGAGTGATCCCGTCGATCCTTCCCGCCTGCGCAAGAGTGGAGGGTGCGATTTTCTTCAATTTCATGCGGCATTCGTTTTTCATTCCCGGAACTGCATCATAATCAAATCCGGAAGGAATCTGCCAGCTTTCCAGAGTCTGCAATCTTTTTATTGCCGTCTCCTCCTGCCGCATATATCCTTCATAATGTGCCTGAATGGCAAGTTGGGTGATGATCCTTCTGTCACGGGGATCCTGCATGTCAAGATCCAGTTCCTCCCGGGGGAAGGGGAGGGCGGCAGCATCAATGTTGCCGTGGGTATCCCGCAAAAGTTCCCATAAGGTCTTTCCGGCAAGTTTTTTACTGCGGGCAAGCACTTCTCTCTCTTTAAGTCTTGTTTCGTAATCTTTGAAAAGATTGTATTTCTTTTCCGGAAGCAGCCCCAGAGACCAGGCAATGGGACAGAGACGCAGATCCGCATTGTCCTGCCGCAGAAAGAGACGGTATTCCGCACGGCTTGTGAAAAGCCGGTAGGGTTCCACGATCTCTTTTGTGGTAATATCATCTGCAAGTACTCCCAGATAGGAACTCTCCCTTCCGAAGAGGACATCCTCTTTATTCTGTGCATATCTTGCTGCATTCAGTCCGGCAAGCAATCCCTGTGCCGCCGCTTCCTCGTAACCGCTTGTCCCGTTGATCTGACCTGCATGATACAATCCTTTCCAGCGGCGGACTCTCAAAGCTCTTGTCAACTCTTCCGGAAATACAAAATCGTATTCGATAGCATAGGCATATCTTGTGACGACCGCATTTTCCAACCCGTGAACACTGTGCAGGATCTCCTCCTGAATATCCGGCGGAAGACTGCTGGAAAGACCGTTGACATAGTATTCTCCTGTATGTTCCCCTTCCGGTTCCAGCATCACATGATGGGTCTCATGGTCGGGAAAGCGTACAACTTTGTCTTCAAAGGAGGGGCAGTATCTTGTACCGATCCCTTCAATGATCCCGTTATACATGGGGGCCTGATGCAGATTGTTCATCACAAGATCTGCTGCGGCTTTTCCTGTATGGGTCATGTAGCAGGGCATGGATTTTTTTTCAGCTTCCGGTACAATATTCTCCCGGGGGAAGAAGGAAAAGTTTTCTTCACAGTTTTCCTCATCCTGTCTGGTCATCTTTGAAAAATCTATACTGCTCTGCAATACCCGCGGGGGAGTTCCTGTTTTCAGTCTGCCCACATGCAGACCAAGCTGATCTTTCAATGCCCGGGCAAGTTCATTGGAAGGCGGATCGCCCGCTCTGCCTCCGGGAAAGTTCCGTAATCCATAGTGCAGTTTCCCGTGAAGGAATGTGCCTGCGGCAATGACCGTACTTTTGCTGTAATAGAGATTGCCCAGATTGGTCTCCACGCCGCATACTGCATCTTTTTCCAGAAGAAAAGAGACTGCAAGTTCCTGTTTGATGGTGAGCAGTTCCACCCTTTCCAGATAATTTTTCATTGCTGCCTGATAGATGACCTTGTCACACTGGGCTCTGGGGCTGCGCACAGCCGGCCCCTTGGTATAGTTCAGCATTTTAAACTGGATGGAAGAGGCATCTGCGATCTGCCCCATGGCACCGCCCAGAGCATCTATTTCCCTCACAAGATGCCCCTTTGCCACACCTCCGATACAGGGATTGCAGCTCATCTGGGCGATATGATCCAGATTGATGGTCAGCATAAGGGTATTTGCCCCAAGTCTTGCAGAAGCAAGTGCGGCTTCACATGCGGCATGTCCGCCGCCTACAACAATGACATCATAATATTTTTTCATGGAAAACCCGGAATATTGATTTGAATAAATGCCGGATCTCCCGTACAGAAAGGGAGACCCCGACCCTATACTATACACCGCAGAGCCTTTTTTTTCTTCCCCGGAACAAGGTTTTTTTGAAAAAAAAGAGA